>NZ_SSDM01000306.1:0-56993 GCF_004794375.1 Microbacterium sp. K35
GCCCGGCGCGCTGGCGCAGATACGTCGCGCTGGGCGACTCGCTGACGGAGGGCCTGTGCGACCCGGGCGCGGATGGGGCGCTGCGGGGCTGGGCCGACCGACTGGCGCTGCTGCTCGCGGCGCGGGGCGGGTTGCACTACGCCAACCTCGCCATCCGGTCGAAGCGCGTGCAGGACGTCTGTGGGGAGCAGCTCGAGCGCGCGCTGGAGCTCCGACCCGACCTGGTCTCGATCCTCGTGGGCGCGAACGACCTCGTGAAGTACCGTGCCCCCGTGCCGACGCTCGCGGCACAGGTCGAGGGCGCGATCGTGCGACTGCGCGCCGGCGGCGCCGAGGTCGTGCTGGTGACGCCCTTCCTTCCCGGACGACGCGCGGCAGCCCTGTACGCGCGACGCTTCGCAGCTTTCGCGACCGCGCTCGCCGGGGTGGCCGCGCGGACCGGCGCCATCCTGATCGACACCGACCTGCATCCCGCGCTCGCGGAGCGACCGCACTGGGGGGAGGATCTCGTGCACCTCAGCAGTCGCGGGCACCGGTTCCTCGCCTATCGCGTCGGCGAGGTGCTCGGGGTGCCCCACGCCGAGGCCCTCGGCGCGCTCGACGCCGTGCTGCACGAGCACGAGTCGATCGGAGCCGGTGCGTGGTGGCGGCGGTACGCGCTGCCGTGGGTGTGGCGTCGCCTGCACGGGAGGGCCGCGGGTGACGGCCGCCGCGCCAAGCACGACGACTACGTCTACCTCGGTCGCTCGTCCGTCGAGCGCGGCGCACCGGTGGGCTGAGCGCGGGGGTGGCGCTCAGCGACGACCCATGCCGCGGTACGTCCAACCGGCCGCACGCCACGCCGCGGCGTCGAGGCAGTTGCGGCCGTCGACCACGACTCGTCCGCGCACGAGCGACCCCGCATGCGCGGGGGAGAGCGCCCGCCGGTACTCGTCCCACTCCGTCACGACCACCACGGCGTCGGCTCCGCGGAGGGCCTCGTCCCGGTCGCTCGTGTATCCCAGCTGCGGGTGCAGGGCCCTGGCGTTGTCGATCGCCGCGGGGTCGGTGACCACGACGTCGGCGCCGAGGCCGCGCAGGCGCACGGCGACATCGAGCGCAGGGGAGTCGCGCACGTCGTCGCTGAAGGGTTTGAACGCGGCACCGAGCACCGCGATCCGGCGGCCGAACACCCGTCCGGCGAGGGCGTCGACCACGAGCTGCACCGCGCGGTCTCTGCGGCGGAGGTTGATCGCGTCCACCTCGTGCAGGAAGCCCACGGCCTCGCGCCGACCGAGCTCCTCCGCGCGCGCCGCGAACGCCCGGATGTCCTTGGGCAGGCAGCCGCCGCCGAATCCGATGCCGGAGCCGAGGTAGCGTGGCCCGATGCGCGTGTCGTGGCCGAGCGCCTCCGCGAGCAGGGCGATGTCGGCGTCCGCGGCCTCGGCGATCTCGGCCATGGCATTGATGAACGAGATCTTGGTGGCGAGGAAGGCGTTGGCCGCTCCCTTCACCAGCTCGGCGGTGGCGAGGTCGGTCGCGAGGAAGGGGGTTCCCGCCTCGATCGCGGCACGGTACACGTCGCGCAGGACCGCGACGGCGCGCTCGCCCGCTGCCCCGCTGTCCGCCCCCACCACGATCCGATCGGGGGTCAGGGTGTCGTGCACGGCCCAGCCCTCCCGGAGGAACTCGGGGTTCCACGCCAGCGTCGCTCCGCGGTCGTGCACGAGTCCGGCGAGACGCGCGGCGGTGCCGACGGGAACCGTGGACTTGCCCGCCACCACGTCGCCGGGGCGCAGGTGAGGGAGCAGCGCGTCGACGGCGGCGTCCACGAAGCGCAGGTCAGCGGCCGGGCCGTGCGGCTGCTGCGGCGTGCCGACGGCGAGGAAGTGCACGGTCGCGCCTGCCGCGTCCTCGATGCGGGTGCCGAAGCGGAGGCGCCCTGCCGCCCGACCCGACGCGAGGAGGTCGTCCAACTGCGGCTCGAAGAACGGGGCCTGCCCGCGGGAGAGCGCAGCCACGCGGCCCTCGTCGACGTCGACGCCGATCACCTCGTGTCCGAGCGATGCCATGGCCGCGGCGTGCACGGCCCCGAGGTACCCGCATCCGATCACTGACATGCGCATGACCCCAGCAGAGCCGACGCCCTGGACGCACGGTCGACGGGAGGGTGAACACACCATGACCGGCGGGTGTCGACACTTTCGACGGCGAGAGCACGCGGGATCCGAGGACGTCGCTGGTAGGGTGGATCCGGTTGACTGCGGTCGACTGTACAACTTCACATCGACTCATGGAGCGATCGGCGGAGAAGCTGGTCCCCTGTGGTGGGTTCCTCGGCGCGGTCGTCGGGTGGCTTTCTACTGGTGGCCAGCGCAGGCGAGACTCGGGGAATCCCCGCGCGCCCGAACCCCACCGCATCCGCTCCTTCATGAACACCTCGCGCGTCACACGGGCCCGCGAGGCTAAACAAAGAAGGAGAGACCTCTTGGAAGGTCCTGAAATCACCGCCACCGAGGCCGTTCTCGACAACGGCCGCTTCGGCACCCGCACCATCCGCTTCGAGACCGGCCGCCTCGCGCAGCAGGCTCAGGGCGCTGTCGCCGCCTACCTCGACGGCGAGACCATGCTCCTCTCGGCCACCAGCGCGGGCAAGCACCCGCGCGAGGGCTTCGACTTCTTCCCGCTGACGGTCGACGTCGAGGAGCGGTCCTACGCCGCCGGCAAGATCCCCGGCTCGTTCTTCCGTCGTGAGGGTCGTCCCTCCACGGAGGCGATCCTGGTCTGCCGTCTGATCGACCGTCCGCTGCGTCCGTCGTTCGTCGACGGCCTGCGCAACGAGGTCCAGATCGTCATCACGGTCCTCTCGATCGCGCCGGGCGAGTTCTACGACGCGCTGGCGATCAACGCCGCGTCCGCGTCGACCCAGATCTCGGGCCTGCCGTTCTCCGGCCCCGTCGCCGGTGTGCGCCTCGCGTTCATCCCCGGCCACGGCGAGCACGCCGACCAGTGGGTCGCGTTCCCGACGGCCGAGCAGGTGTCGGAGGCCGTGTTTGACCTGATCGTTGCCGGTCGCGTTGTCACCAAGGCCGACGGCTCCGAAGACGTCGCGATCATGATGGTCGAGGCCGAGGCGACCGAGGGCAGCTGGAACCTGATCAAGGCGGGCGCCACCAAGCCCGACGAGAGCGTCGTGGCCCAGGGCCTCGAGGCCTCGAAGCCGTTCATCGCCCAGCTCGTGAAGGCACAGGCCGAGCTCGCCGCCACGGCGTCGAAGGAGCCGGGCGTCTACCCGGTCTTCCCGGCCTACAGCGATGAGGTCTACGACTTCGTGTCCGAGCGCGCGTTCGCCGAGCTGAGCGACGTCTACCAGATCGCCGACAAGACCGAGCGCCAGAACGCCGACGACGCCATCAAGGAGCGCGTCAAGGCCGAGCTCATCGAGGCCACCGAGGCGGGCTCGCTCCCGGCCGCGGCCCCGCTGGAGTTCTCCGCCGCGTACAAGTCGGTCACGAAGAAGATCGTCCGCGGGCGCATCCTCACCGAGGGCACCCGCATCGACGGCCGCGGGCTGGCGGACATCCGCCCGCTCGACGCCGAGGTGCAGGTCATCCCGCGCGTGCACGGCTCTGCGATCTTCCAGCGCGGCGAGACCCAGATCATGGGTGTCACCACGCTGAACATGCTCAAGATGGAGCAGCAGATCGACTCGCTGTCGCCCACGACCAGCAAGCGCTACATGCACCACTACAACTTCCCGCCCTACTCGACCGGTGAGACCGGCCGCGTGGGTTCGCCGAAGCGTCGCGAGATCGGGCACGGCTTCCTCGCCGAGCGCGCCCTCGTGCCGGTGCTGCCGAGCCGCGAGGAGTTCCCGTACGCGATCCGTCAGGTGTCCGAGGCGCTGAGCTCCAACGGCTCGACCTCGATGGGCTCCGTGTGCGCCTCGACCCTCTCGCTGCTGAACGCGGGTGTGCCGCTGCGCGCTCCCGTCGCCGGCATCGCGATGGGCCTGGTCTCCGACGAGGTGAACGGGGAGACCCGTTACGCCGCGCTGACCGACATCCTGGGTGCGGAGGACGCGCTCGGCGACATGGACTTCAAGGTCGCCGGTACGAGCGAGTTCGTCACCGCCATCCAGCTCGACACGAAGCTCGACGGCATCCCGTCGTCGGTGCTCGCCGGCGCGCTGACCCAGGCCAAGGACGCCCGTCTGACGATCCTCAACGTCCTGAACGCCGCGATCGACGCTCCCGACGAGATGGCGCCCACCGCGCCGCGCGTCATCAGCGTGCAGATCCCGGTCGACAAGATCGGTGAGCTGATCGGCCCGAAGGGCAAGACGATCAACGCGATCCAGGACGAGACCGGTGCGCAGATCTCCATCGAGGAGGACGGCACCGTCTACATCGGCGCGACCGACGGCCCCTCGGCCGAGGCCGCCCGTGCCCAGGTGAACGCGATCGCCAACCCCACCAACCCGGAGGTCGGCGAGCAGTTCCTCGGCACCGTCGTGAAGATCGCCACGTTCGGCGCCTTCATCTCGTTGCTGCCCGGCAAGGACGGCCTGCTGCACGTCACCGAGGTGCGCAAGCTCGCCGGTGGCAAGCGCGTGGAGAACGTCGAAGACGTCCTCTCGGTCGGTCAGAAGATCCTCGTCAAGATCACGAAGATCGACGACCGCGGCAAGCTCTCGCTGGAGCCCGTGCTCGACGACGCCCCGGCCGCTGAGCAGGCGCCGTCGGACGAGGCCGCGGCGGAGTAACTCCGTCCGTTCGTCTGGAGCCCGGCTCTCTCCGCGAGGAGGGGGCCGGGCTTCGTCGTCGGCGATGTGATCAAAACGTTATCGGAAGTTTCCGCGCCGTTCCCCGGATTGGTCGGGACGTCGGCTGCGGTCGCATACCCTCGAAGTACGCACCGGGGGGTGCTAGTCAGGCAGCGAGGCAGGTCGGCACGCACCGATCGATGCGGGGGTGAGAGTATGCGGTTGTTCAGCGTAGGCGCAGGAACAGCGGCTGATCGCGCCGCGCAGGAACACGAGGACCACCCGTCCGCCCCCATCCCCATCGTCGGCCCCGGCGTCGGCGAGGCCATCCGGCTCCCGCTCGGGGAGACCGGCTTCGAGACCTTCCCGCTCATGCTCGGCGCCGCCGAGTTCGGGTGGAACGTCGACCTGGAGACCAGCCACGGCATCCTGGACCGCTACGCCGAGATCGGCGGGAACGCCATCCACACGGCCGACGGCTTCTCCGGTGGTCGCAGCGAGCACATCCTCGGACAGTGGCTGCGGTCGCGAGACCAGCGGGACCGGGTCGTGTTGAGCGTCCGCATCGGCGCTCACGCGGACAACCCCGGACTCGGCTCGGTCAACCTCGTCCGCGCCGTCGAGGGATCGCTGACGCGGCTGGGCGTGGAGCGCATCGATGTGCTGTACCTCGACGCGACGCTCGATGCGACGACCAACCTGGAAGACACGCTCGCGACGGTCGAGTGGCTGATGGAGGCCGGCAAGATCGGCGCCGTCGGTGCCTACGGACTGAGCCCGGAGCGACTCGTGGAAGCGCGCATCCTGGCCTCGGCCGGATACCCCCGCATCACGGTCATCGACGCGCCGTACAACCTCGTGCGGCGTCAGCCGTTCGAGGGCGACCTGCGGCTGGTGGCCGGAGCGCAGAACCTCGCGGTCACACCCTCGCACGCTCTCGAGCACGGCTTCTTGTCGGGGCGTCACCGCAACAAGGCGCTCACCTCGCGCGGCGTGCGCGGGGAACAGCTGCGCGGCCACCTCAACCGGCGCGGCATCAAGATCCTCCGTGCACTCGACCAGGTGGCCGAGGAGCTCGGGGTGCCCGTGGCCGCGGTCTCGATCGCCTGGCTCCTGGCGCAGCGCACGGTGACCGCGCCGATCGTGAACACGTTCGCGGCCGAGCAGGTGGACGAGCTCATGCAGGGTGCGGGTGTGGCACTGTCACGGAGTCAGGTGGCCGAGCTCTCCCGCGCGGGCAACTGAACGTCGACCCACCCGTGACATAGGGTGGAGGAGAGGTCCGGCGGGAGCTGGCGATGAAGCGAGCGAGCGAGTTGTGACGCACTACATATATCTGGTCAGACACGGTGAACATCAGGATGCCGAGCACGGCCTCGCCGACGGACCCCTGTCGCCGCGCGGCCAGCGGCAGGCGGAGCTGATCGCCGACCGCCTGTCCGGGCTCCCGCTCGATGCGGTCTGGCACTCGCCGCTCCTGCGGGCGAACGAGACGGCGAGGGCGATCGCCGGACGTCTTCCGTCGGTCGATCCCGAGCCGACGGCGCTCCTGTTCGACTGCGTGCCCACGGGCATGACGGAGGAGACGCCCTCGGTGTTCGAGCCGTTCTTCGGCTCCGTCACGGAGGCGGAGATCGAAGCCGGCCGCGCGCAGATGTCCGATGCGGTCAACGAGTTCCTGGTCCGCAAGACCGGCGAGGTGCACGAGGTGCTCATCACGCACAACTTCGTGATCTCGTGGTTCGTGCGCGAGGTGCTGGCGGCGCCGGAGTGGCGCTGGATGACGTTGAACCAGTCGCACTGCGGTCTCACCGTGATCGCGCAGAAGCAGGGGCGTCCGTGGACGCTGCTCACTCACAACGACACCGGACACCTGCCCGTGGAGCTGCGCACCGGGATCCCCGACGCGCTCCTCGTGTGACGCCGCGCCTCAGCGCGCCGCGGCTGCGGTCGCTCGCCCGGCCATAGGCTGGACGCATGACCACGAAGGTAGCCCTCGTCGGCGGAACCGGAAAGCTCGGGACGATCATCGGCTCGGCGATCGCGGAGCTCGACGGCTTCGCGGTGACCCGGGTCCTCGGTTCATCGAGCGATCTGTCGGAGTTGCAGGGGGCCGACCTCGTGGTGGATGCCTCCACGCCGCAGATCAGCGTCGACGTGGTGCGCACCGCGGTGGAGCAGGGCAGCAACGTGCTGGTGGCGACGTCGGGCTGGTCGGCCGAGCGCATCGCTCTGGTGCGTCCGCTGGTCGACGCGGCGGGGACGGGTGCGGTCTTCATCCCGAACTTCTCGCTGGGATCCGTGCTCGGCTCGGCGCTGGCCGCCGCTGCGGCACCGTTCTTCGGATCGGCGGAGATCATCGAGGCGCACCGCGAGACGAAGATCGATTCGCCCAGCGGCACGGCGGTCCGCACGGCCGAGCTGATCGCCGCGGCGCGGGCAGAGCAGGGTCCGGTCAGTGCGCCGCACGCGGATCAGCGGGCCCGCGGCCAGCAGGTCGCGAGCGTCCCGATCCATTCCCTCCGCCGTCCCGGCGTGATCGCGAAGCAGGAGGTGATCCTGTCGGGCCCTGGCGAGTCGCTCACCTTGACGCACGACACCACCGACTCGGCCCTCGCGTACGCCCCGGGCATCCGGCTCGCCGTGCCGTATGCCGCGTCGGCGACCGGGGTGGTCGTCGGGCTGGAGAACATGATCGACCTCGGTCTGCGCTCGTGATGTCGCGGATCGGCGTCGGCCTGATGGCGGCGGCGCTCCTGGTCTACCTGGCGGTGGCGGTGTGGCTGGCGGTGATGTTCATCTCCGTCGGCACCCCGGTGTCGATCGGCATGGGCATCACGCTCCTCGTGCTCGCCCCGCTCGGAGCCTGGGCGCTGGTCAGGGAGATGCTGTTCGGGTTCGGGGCCGACCGGCTCGGTCGGATCCTCGATGCCGAGGGGGGCATGCCGCCCGTAGAGACCGAGCTCACGCCCAGCGGCCGCCTGGCCCGGGCGGACGCGGATCCTCTGATCGCCCGCTACACCGAGGCCGCGGCGGCCGCTCCGAGCGACTGGCGCGCCCGCTACCGTCTCGGCGTGGTGCAGGACGCCGCCGGACGACGCAAGGACGCGAGGGCGAGCATCCGCGAGGCGATCAGGCTCTTCCGCGCCTGAACCCGACGTCGGATGCCCGCCGCCTGGACGATCAGGCGAGAGTGGCCTCGAGGGTGATGTCGATCCCGGCCAGCGCCTGCGACACCGGGCAGCCGGTCTTGGCACCCTCGGCGATCTCCTGGAACGCGGCCGGGGTCAGGCCGGGCACCACGGCGTTCACGTTGAGGTGGCTGCCGGTGATGCCGACACCGGGCTTGAACGTGACGGAGGCACTGGTGTTGACGCGCTCCGGGGGCGTGCCGTTCTCGGCGAGTGCGTGCGACAGCGCCATGCTGAAGCACGAGGCGTGGGCTGCGGCGATCAGCTCCTCCGGAGTGGTGGTGGTGTCGCTGCCTTCGCTGCGGGCCTTCCAGTCGAGCGGGAAGGTGCCGAGGTGCGACGACGAGAACGCGACCGTCCCCGATCCCTCGGTGAGCGATCCGGTCCACGTGGCGGCGGCTTCACTGGTGACGGGCATGGGGGTCCTCCGGTTCTCGCGCTGCGGGGTGAGCAGCGGCGCTCGGGGCCAGCCTATCGAGCCGCCGGTCGCCGGGGAACCGGGTCAGGCGGGCCTCGTGTTCCGTCCGAGCAGGCCGGTGCGCTGGAGGACCAGGTAGAGCTGGCAGCCCAGGCAGAACGAGAACGCGGCGTTCAGGAACGCGGCGACGAAGGCCGCCGCGGTGGCGACCGGCAGCGCCCAGGGGACTCCCGTGAGGTGCAGGACGAGGCCGACACCGACCACGACCAGCCCGACCCCCTGCGCGAACCGTGGAGGTCGCGGGTCCTCCAGCTCGGAGGGTGGCGGGAGGCGCGGGCGGACGACGCTGCGGAACAGCGCACCCCATGGCGCGGTCCGCGGTGACACGACGCTCCAGAGGAAGAGCAGAGCGATCACGAGCGCGACCAGGAAGCCGGGGTCGGTCAGTCGCTCGAGGGGCGAGGCGGTGACGATCGCCCAGTCGCCCGCGGGCTCGGTCCGGTGGGTGGAGACGCCGGTCAGCGCCAGGAACGTGGCGATGAGCAGCAGGACGCTGGTGATCGTCGCGGCGAACCGTGGTCCTCGCGGGTCGATGCCGGCGGGAGCGGACATGAGACCTCCGGGTGTGGTCACGCCGCAGCGACGGCGTCAGTGAGGGCGTGCCGCTGCGGCACGCCGTGGAAACGGGCGACGACCTCGCCACTGCCGTCCACCACGAGGGTGGTCGGGGTCTGCAGCACGCGGTAGCGGCTGGCGAGGTCGGGACGCGTGGTGAGGTCGATCTCGACGTGGCGCAGTCCGTCCTGTTCCGCGGCGTAGCTGCCCAGGAGTCGACGGACCTGTGGGCACTTCGCGCACAGCTCGGTGCTGAACTGCACGAGTGTCGCGCGTTGCCCGAGTGGAGTCCCCGCGTCGGCAGGATCGAACCGGACGACTCCGGCGCGGCGCTGAGCGCCCTCGCGGTGGCGCAGCACGGCGCCCGCGACGACCGCGGCGCCGAGCAGCACCGCCACGACGGCGAGGGCGAGCACGGGCGACATGCGTCGAGACTAAGCGCGCGCGAGTCATGCGGGCCCGCATGTTTCCGCGGATGACGCCCCGGCGGCACAGCGCAGATCCGCCCTCGGGGCGAGCGGGCCGGGTATCCTGACTCCCATGAGCGCCCCCGTCCCGACCCCGTACGAAGACCTGCTCCGCGACGTCCTCGAGACGGGGACGCACAAGAGCGATCGCACCGGCACCGGGACCACCAGCGTCTTCGGCCGTCAGATCCGGTTCGACCTCTCCCAGGGCTTCCCGCTGATCACGACCAAGCGCGTGCACTTCAAGTCGATCGCCTACGAGTTGCTCTGGTTCCTCCGCGGCGACTCCAACGTCGGCTGGCTGCAGGAGAACGGCGTGACGATCTGGGACGAGTGGGCGGACGCGGAGGGTGACCTCGGACCCGTGTACGGCGTGCAATGGCGTTCGTGGCCCACCCCGGACGGGGGCAGCATCGACCAGCTGTCCGAGGTGATCGAGCAGATCCGTCGCACCCCGGACTCGCGACGCCTGATCGTGTCGGCGTGGAACCCCGCCGCCATCCCGGACATGGCTCTCGCGCCGTGTCACGCCCTGTTCCAGTTCTACGTGGCCGACGGCAAGCTCTCCTGCCAGCTGTACCAGCGCAGCGCCGACATGTTCCTCGGCGTGCCCTTCAACATCGCGTCCTATGCCCTGCTGACGATGATGATCGCGCAGCAGGTCGGGCTGGAACCGGGCGACTTCGTCTGGACGGGCGGCGACTGCCACGTGTACGACAACCACGTCGACCAGGTGCGCGAGCAGCTGACGAGGGAGCCCTTCCCGTATCCGACGCTGCGCTTCGCCCGCACCCCGGAATCGATCTTCGACTACCGCTACGAGGACTTCGTGGTGGAGGACTATCAGCACCACGCGCCGATCAGGGCGGCGGTGGCGGTATGACCTGGGTCGGGCTGATCTGGGCGCAGGCCCACGGCGGGGTGATCGGCGCCGAGGGCGGCATGCCGTGGCACGTTCCCGAAGATCTGGCGCACTTCAAGGAGATCACGCACGGAGCGCCCGTGATCATGGGGCGCAAGACCTGGGATTCGCTGCCCGAGCGGTTCCGGCCGCTCCCCGGGCGCGACAACCTCGTCGTCACGCGCCAGCAGGACTGGGCGGCGGACGGGGCCTCCCGTGCCGCGACCGTGGCCGAGGCCGTGCGCGGCCGCGACAGGGTGTGGATCATCGGAGGGGCGGAGATCTTCCGCCAGGTGATCGGCGACGCCGACAGGCTCGAGGTCACCGAGATCGACCTCGACGTCGACGGCGACGCGTTCGCGCCTCCGACGACGGGGTGGCGGCTCGTGGACGAGGGGGAGTGGCAGACCTCGCGCACGGGCGTGCGGTATCGCTTCCTGGGATACGAGCGCTGATGCCCACCGCACTCATCACGGGAGCCAGCGCCGGCCTCGGCGCGGAGTTCGCGCGTCAGCTCGCCCGACGTCGGGGAGACCTCATCCTGGTCGCCCGCTCGGCCGACGCGCTCGAGGCCCTCGCGGCGGAGCTGCGCAGCGAGTATGGCGTCGCGGTCGAGGTGCTCGTCGCCGACCTGTCGGAGGAGGAGGGCGTCTCGCGCGTCGCCGAGCGCCTGCGGGACACGTCCGATCCGGTCGATCTGCTCGTGAACAACGCCGGCTTCGGACTGCCGTTGCAGTTCGCGGACAACGACATCGACGACGAAGTGCGGCACCTGCGCGTCCACGTGGAGGCATCGATGCGCCTCATGCACGCCGCACTCCAGAGCATGCGCGGCCGCGGAGGACGCATCATCAACGTCGCGTCGGTCGCCGGGTTCATCTCCCGGTCGACATACTCGGCATGCAAGGCGTGGCTGATCGGCTTCAGCCGCTGGGCGAACGCGGAGTACGCGCGCGACGGCGTGACGGTCACGGCGCTCTGCCCCGGCTTCACGCACACGTCCTTCCACGAGCGCATGGGCCTCGCGGCGGGGCAGGAGGGGGTTCCGGGTCTCCTGTGGCTCGACGCCCCGTCGGTGGTGCGCACCGGTCTTCGCGATGCCGCCCGTGGGAAGCCCGTGTCGATCCCGTCCCTCCGCTACAAGGTCGTTGTCGCGGTCGCCCGCGTGCTCCCGCAGTCGCTGACCTCCGCCGTGGCGCGGCGCGGGCGCGTCTGACGGTCTCAGCCGAAGCGTCCGAGCCGGATGCCGGCCAGGGCGAGGGCGGCGATGGTCTCTCCATCGGTGATCCGTCCATCCGTGATCATCGCGAGGGCGTCGGCGAACGGCACCCACGAGACCGACTCGATGCCCTCCTCGGCCCGGGTGCCGGTCGCTTCGTCCACACGACGGATCGCGCGTGCCAGGAACACGTGCTCCGTCGCGACGGCGATCCCGTTGAGGGCGTTCATGGTGCCGAGCTCGGTCCAGTCGTCGGCCGTGTGACCGGTCTCCTCGAGGAACTCGCGGCGGGCGGCCACGAGCGGTTCTTCGCCGTCGGTGCCCCCCGCAGGGATCTCGAGCGACGGCCCCACGGTGTACCGGTCAAGAGTGACGAGGCAGACGCGGTCGTCGGCGTCGACCGCGACCACGAACACGGCGGGGTGCTGCATCTCGACGACGCCGTAGATCCCTCGGCCGCTCGGACCGGTGACCTGGTCCTCGCGTACGCGGATCCAGGGGTTCTCGTAGGCGAGGCGCGACGCGTGCGTGATCCATCCCATGGCGTGAGCCTAGGCGGCGCGGTCCGCGGCCGCGCCACGTGACCCGATACGCTGGTGTCATGACGCACTCGGGCAACCCTTTCGGACAGGTTCTCGTCGCGCTCGTCACTCCGATGACGGCCGACGGCGAAGTCGACTGGCCCGCCGTCGAGAAGCACATCGATGACGTGATCACCGCGGGAGCGGACGGCATCGTCGTGACGGGAACGACCGGCGAGACCTCGACCCTGACGGACCCCGAGAAGCTGAAGCTGGTCGAGGTCGGCAAGTCGGTCTCCGCCGGCCGCGCCAAGATCATCACCGGCGGTGGATCGAACGAGACCGCGCACGCGATCGAGCTCTACAAGGCCAGCGAGAAGGCCGGTGCCGACGGCATCATGATCGTCACGCCGTACTACAACAAGCCGACGCAGGCCGGTATCCTGACGCACTTCCGCCTCGTCGCGGACGCCACGGACCTTCCGGTCATCCTGTACGACATCCCCGGTCGTACGGGCGTTCCGATCAAGTACGAGACGATCCTCCGCCTCGCGAAGCACCCGAACATCCTCGCCGTGAAGGACGCCAAGGGAGACTTCTCCGAGGTGAGCCGCGTGCTCAACCAGACCGATCTGATGTACTTCTCGGGCGATGACGCGAACGTCCTGCCGCATCTCGCGATCGGTGCGACAGGGCTCATCGGGGTCACGGCCAACATCACGGCCACGCCCTACCGCACGATCGTGGATGCGGTGAACCGGGGCGACCTCGCCACCGCCACCGCCGAGCACAAGCGCCTCGAGCCTCTGGTGCGCGCCGTCATGACGCACGTCCCCGGCACGGTCGCGGCGAAGTACATCCTGCACGGGCTCGGTCGCATCTCGAGCCCGCGCGTCCGGCTGCCTCTGGTGGGCCCGGAGGAGTGGGAGGCCGCGCTGATCGAGGACGAGCTCGATCTGGTCGCCGGGGTTCCCGGTGCGGACTTCTCGAACTTCCGTCCCGACCGCAACGCGGCCGCGGGCGGCGCCCTGCCGAAGGTGCACGGCACGACGCGCTGAGTCGCGTCCCCATGAACGAACGGACGCGCGAAGTGTCCGACTGAGGAGACAGCATGTCCATTCCCCTGGCCGAACCGTACGCTCTCGACGAAGGAACGCTGCGGGTCATCCCGGTCGGCGGCCTCGGCGAGGTCGGCCGCAACATGACCGTGTTCGAGTACGACGGCAAGATCCTGATCGTCGATTGCGGCGTGCTGTTCCCCGAGGAGCACCAGCCCGGCGTCGACCTGATCCTGCCCGACTTCGAGCCCATCCGCGACCGTCTCGACGACATCGTCGGCGTGGTGCTCACGCACGGGCACGAGGACCACATCGGCGCCGTGCCGTACCTGCTGCGCCTGAAGAGCGACATCCCCCTGATCGGCTCCGGCCTGACGCTCGCGCTCGTCGAGGCGAAGCTCAAGGAGCACCGCATCAAGGCGTTCACCCTCACCGTCAAGGAGGGGCAGAAGGAGAGGGTCGGGCCGTTCGACCTCGAGTTCGTGGCCGTCAACCACTCCATCCCCGACGCACTCGCCGTCGCGATCCGCACGCCGGCGGGCATGGTGCTCGCGACGGGCGACTTCAAGATGGATCAGCTGCCGCTGGACGGCCGCATCACCGACCTGCGCGCGTTCTCGCGGCTGGGGGAGGAGGGCGTCGACCTCTTCCTCGTCGACTCCACGAACGCCGACGTCCCCGGGTTCACCCCGACCGAGCGCTCGATCGGGCCGGTCCTCGACCAGGTCATCGGCAAGGCCCCGCGCCGCGTCATCGTCGCCAGCTTTTCCAGCCACGTGCACCGCGTGCAGCAGGTGATCGACGCCGCGCACGCGCACGGACGGCGCGTCGCCTTCCTCGGTCGCAGCATGGTGCGCAACATGACCATCGCCGAGCAGCTCGGCTACCTCAAGGTGCCCGCGGGCGTGCTGATCGACTTCAAGAAGGCCCGCGACCTGCCCGACGAGCAGATCGTCTACATGTCGACGGGGTCGCAGGGCGAGCCGATGGCGGTGCTCAGCCGCATGGCGAACCTCGACCACGCGATCGAGGTGAGCGAGGGCGATACGGTCATCCTCGCCTCGAGCCTCATCCCTGGCAACGAGAACGCGGTCTACCGTGTGATCGACGGTCTCACGAAGCTCGGCGCGAACGTGGTCCACAAGGCGAACGCGCGGGTGCACGTGTCCGGCCACGCGGCGGCGGGCGAGCTGCTCTACTGCTACAACATCCTCAAGCCGAAGAACGTCCTCCCGGTGCACGGGGAGTACCGCCACCTGATCGCCAACGCCAAGCTCGCCCAGGACACGGGCATCCCGGAGGAGAACACGATCATCGCCTCCAACGGCACCGTGATCGACCTCAAGGACGGCGTGGCCCGCGTGAGCGGACAGCTCGATCTCGGGTTCGTGTATGTGGACGGCTCCACGGTGGGCGAGATCACCGACGCGGATCTGAAGGACCGGCGGATCCTGGGCGAGGAGGGGTTCATCTCGGTCATCGTCGTGGTGGACGCGGCGACCGGTCGCATCATCTCCGGCCCCGAGATCCACGCCCGCGGCGTGGCGGAGGACGACTCGGTCTTCGACGACGTCGCGCCGAAGATCGTCGCCGCGCTCAAGGAGGCTTCGGGCAACGGCGTGCGCGACACGCACGCCCTCTCCCAGGTCGTGCGCCGCACGATCGGCCGCTGGGTCAACCAGAAGCTCCGTCGCCGTCCGATGATCGTGCCCCTCGTCATCGAGGCCTGACCCCGGATAGCCGCGGAAAGCCGGGTCATTGCACGGAGATGTCGGCTGTTGGACGTAGCGTGGGAGCATGGCCAGGAGCACCACGAAGACCGAGCGCGCGTCGACGACCGCGTCGTCGCGCCCCAAGCGGCAGTCGGCTTCCAAGGCGGCGCCGGCACCCAAGAAGTACGTCGACGAAGCGGACAAGCCTCCGGTCGCCGTCCGCGCCTGGAACGGCCTGGCGCACGCGGTCGGCGGTCTCTTCCGTGCGTTCGGGCCGGAGACGCTCGAGAAGGACGACCGTCGCGACGGCTTCCCGTTCTTCCTGGTGATCCTGGCGGTGCTGGGCGCCGTCAACGAGTGGTTCTTCATCGGCAACGAGATCGCGGCGAACATCAGCGCCTATTCGGTCGGTCTGTTCGTCGGCCGGGTCGCGTTCATCATGCCGGTGCTGTTGCTCCTCCTGGCCGGCTGGCTCTTCCGGCACCCGTCCTCCGTGCACGACAACGGGCGCATCGGGATCGGCTTCGGCCTGTTCGTGCTGGCGCTGTCGGCGATCTTCCATGTGGCCGGACCGCGGCCCCATCCGAACCAGGGGATGCCGGCTCTGAGCGAATCGGGCGGTCTCCTCGGCTGGCTCCTCGGACAGCCGGTCTCCTACCTCACCGACATCCCCGCCTACGTGCTGCTGTCGCTGCTGGTCGTCCTCAGCATCCTGATCCTGACCAAGACTCCGCCGAACCGCATCGGTTCGCGTCTCGGCGACCTCTACGCGTGGATGTTCGACGCGGAGCGCCCGGAGAAGCCGACGAAGGACGCGGCGGCGATCGACGAGGCCGACAAGGTCGACGATCCCGACGTGCTGCCCTGGTGGCGCCGGAACAAGACGGGCCGCGAGGAGGATCCGGACGAGGGGACGCTCGGTTCCGACGACATCACGGCACTGCTCACCACGAACGAGCCGACGCCCGCGTACGACCAGGCGATCACGGTCGCCAATCCTTCGGAGGCAGCCACTGAGGTGCTCTCCGACGTCCGGTCCATCGCCGACTCCCTCGCTGAGCAGCAGACCACGGCCCTCCTCGACGACGAGTCCGACACGGGCGAGATGCCCGAGCTCCCTGGGCTCGACGGCTTCGGTACCGAAGGGCCGGGGGAGCGGGGGCCACAGGCTCCGGTCGCTCCGTACATCCTTCCGTCGCCCGGCGTGCTCTCCGAGGGGCCGCCCTCGGTCGCGCGTTCCGACGCGAACGACCGCATCGTCGAGCAGATCACCAGCGTCCTCGACCAGTTCAAGGTCGACGCGAAGGTCACCGGCTTCTCGCGCGGCCCGACGGTCACGCAGTACGAGGTCGAGGTCGGTCACGGCGTCAAGGTCGAGAAGATCCTGCAGCTCAGCAACAACTTCGCCTACGCCGTCGCCTCGAACGACGTCCGCATCCTCTCTCCGATCCCTGGCAAGAGCGCGATCGGCATCGAGATCCCGAACACCGACCGGGAGACGGTGGCCCTCGGCGACGTGCTACGTTCCGCCGCAGCGCAGAAGAGCACTCACCCGCTCACGATCGGCGTCGGCAAAGACGTCGGTGGCAACTTCGTCGTCGCGAACCTCGCCAAGATGCCGCACCTCCTCGTCGCCGGCTCCACCGGCTCGGGTAAATCGAGCTTCGTGAACTCGATGATCACGAGTCTGCTGATGCGCGCTCGCCCGGCGGATGTGCGCATGGTGCTGATCGACCCGAAGCGCGTGGAGCTCACGAGCTATGCCGGGGTGCCGCACCTGATCACGCCCATCATCACGAACCCGAAGAAGGCGGCCGAGGCGCTGCAGTGGGTCGTGAAGGAGATGGACATGCGGTACGACGACCTCGCGTCGTTCGGCTTCCGTCACATCGACGACTTCAACCGTGCCGTCCGCGCCGGTGAGGTCGAGGTGCCGGTCGGCAGCGAGCGGGTTCTCAAGCCGTACCCGTACCTGCTGGTCGTCGTTGACGAGCTCGCCGACCTCATGATGGTCGCCCCTCGTGACGTCGAGGACTCGATCGTGCGCATCACGCAGCTCGCTCGCGCGTCCGGCATCCACCTGGTGCTCGCCACGCAGCGTCCGAGCGTCGACGTCGTCACCGGTCTCATCAAGGCCAACGTGCCGTCCCGGCTCGCGTTCGCGGTCACGAGCGTCACCGACAGCCGCGTGATCCTCGACAGCCCCGGCGCCGACAAGCTGATCGGTCAGGGAGACGCGCTCTTCTCGCCGATGGGCTCGTCGAAGCCCTTCCGCCTGCAGGGTGCCTGGGTGGACGAGAAGGAGATCGACGCCGTCGTCAAGCACGTCACGCGTCAGGCTCGACCGGAGTACCGCGCCGATGTGCAGGAGGCGATGGAGCCGAGCAAGAAGAAAGAGGTCGACGAGGACATCGGCGACGACCTCGAGCTCCTCCTCGCCGCGGCCGAGCTCATCATCTCGTCGCAGTTCGGATCGACGTCGATGCTGCAGCGCAAGCTCCGCGTCGGGTTCGCGAAGGCCGGTCGGCTCATGGATTTGCTCGAGTCGCGTGAGGTCGTCGGCCCGTCGGAGGGGTCGAAGGCCCGCGACGTGCTGGCCACCCCGGAACAGCTGCCGCAGGTCATGGCCCGCCTTCGCGGTGAGGACGTGCCCGCGTCCGCTCCGAGCGCCGGCGCACCGGCCGCCGCACCTCCGTCGCCCGAGCGCGACCCGATCGCGGGGCAGTACGACGGGCTTCCGGTCGTGGAGGCGGAAGGCGATGAAGACGCCTGGGGCCTGACGGGACGCGACTGATGGCCATTTCCCGGCAGCTCCCCAACGCGATCACGGTGGCGCGGATCCCGCTCGCGGTGGTCTTCTTCGTTCTCCTGCTCCTCGGTGGCACCTATGGAATCCCGGATCCGGTGGTGCGTTGGATCGCCGGCATCCTCTTCATCGTGGCCATCTCGACCGACTGGGTCGACGGGTATCTCGCGCGTCGCTACGACATTGTGAGCGACTTCGGGAAGCTGTGGGATCCGATCGCCGACAAGCTCCTCACGGGGGCCGGCTTCATCGGGCTGGCCATTCTGGGCGAGGTCAACTGGTGGATCGTGATAGTGATCCTCGTCCGCGAGTGGGGTATCACGATTCATCGTCTGGTGGTCGCGAGCGAGCATGTCGTCGCTGCCGCCTGGATGGGCAAGATCAAGACCGCGTTCCAGGGCGTGGCCCTCGGCTGGGCGTTGTTGCCGCTTCACGTGTGGATCGGTCTCGGTCCGTGGACGACCATCACCTTCGTGCTCATGCTGATCGTGCTCGTCCTCACGGTGGTCAGCGGAATCGACTACATCGTGGCGCAGGTACGCGGTTCGCGACAGCGGTCATGACGTCGTTCACCCCTGAGATGGTCGTGGGCGCCCTGCGCGCGCGCGGCTGGACGCTCGGGGTCGCCGAGTCGCTGACCGGCGGCGCGGTCTGCGCGGCGCTGGTCGCCGTTCCCGGAGCCTCCGTCGTTCTCCTCGGCGGCGTGGTCGCGTATGCGACGCCGGTCAAGCATTCGCTGCTCGGGGTGGACGCCGAGCTGCTCGCGACACAGGGACCCGTCCATCCCGAGGTGGCGCGGCAGATGGCCGAGGGGGTTCGCCACGCCGTCGCCGTCGACGGACGGTCGGCGGACGTCGGTATCTCCACCACCGGGATCGCCGGGCCGCAGTCGCCGGACGGTCAGCCGGTCGGGACCGTCCATCTGGGCGTCGTCACTCCGGAGGGCACTCGCACGGAGGCGTTCGTCTTCGACGGCGACCGAGCGGCGGTACGCGCGCAGTCGGTGGCGATGCTGGTGCGAATGCTGGCTGAGGCGGTCGGGGAATACGAGCCGTCAGCCGAAGGTTGATACCGATGTGCTCACATTCAAACCACAGAGTGCAAGGGTAGATTCTGTGCAGGCCAGGAGGGCTAGACTGGCTGTCTCTTCGAGGGGAACCTCGATCGAACACATGGGGAGGAGGTTCCGATGATTCTTGTACGACAGGAAATCGGCGATGTGCTGAGGGACTTCCGCTTGCAGAAGGGGCGCACCCTCCGGCAGGTCGCAAGCAAGGCGTCCGTCGCGCTCGGCTACCTGAGCGAGGTCGAACGCGGACAGAAGGAGGCGTCGAGCGAGATCCTCGCCTCGGTCGCGGAGGCCCTCGACGTTCCCATCTCCACCATCATGCGCGAGGTCGGGGATCGCATCTCCGTCCTCGAGGGCATCCAGGTCTTCCCCGACGTCGTTCCCGACGATCTGGTCGCCTCGGTCGAGCCCGAGCTCTCGCTGCACTGACCACTCGGCCGGGTGACGATGCGACGTAGCGAATTCCTTCGCGCCGTCGACGCGGAGTTCCAGGCGCGAGGGCCGTCACTGGTGAACGACCTCAGTCTGACGGCGGTCAACGGCCGTACCGCGAGCGAAGCGCTGGCGGACGGCGTGCCGCCCCGGGAGATCTGGCTCGCTCTGTGCGAGGAGATGGATGTTCCGCTGTCTCGGCGGCACGGCGTCGGACGGCTGGAGCCGCGGAGCCGCTGAGTTGCTGCTCTCGTTCTCCGGGGTGTGCGGAACTCCGACACGCCGCGTTGCGCTGCTGTCGAAAATCTGTTCGAACCGGGCGTAGTCTTCTGCACAAGTGGTTTCGATGCCTGGATCATCACAGACCTCGGGTGGGCCGATGCAATGTCGGTGGCTCGTCCTAGCGTGAGGACCAGGCTGAAGAAGCCACACGCCTTGTCGGAGAGTTCCTTCCAGCCGGAAGAGCCGCGACAGCCTACAGGCGGCATCACACGCGCAGAAGGAGCACACCATGCCATCACCCGCCGACCGCGAGAAGTCCCTCGAGACCGCCCTCGCGCAGATCGACCGTCAGTTCGGAAAGGGCTCGGTCATGCGGCTGGGCAGCGATGAGCGCGCCCCCGTGGCAGTCATCCCCACCGGCTCCATCGCCCTCGACGTCGCCCTCGGGGTCGGAGGCCTGCCGCGTGGCCGCATCGTGGAGATCTACGGCCCGGAGTCCTCGGGTAAGACCACACTCACCCTGCACGCCATCGCCAATGCGCAGCGCGCGGGTGGTATCGCGGCGTTCATCGACGCGGAGCACGCGCTCGACCCCGACTACGCCGCGAAGCTGGGCGTCGACATCGATTCCCTGCTGGTGTCGCAGCCGGACACCGGTGAGCAGGCGCTGGAGATCGCCGACATGCTCGTGCGGTCCGGTGCCATCGATCTCATCGTCGTCGACTCGGTCGCGGCCCTCGTGCCGCGAGCCGAGATCGAGGGTGAGATGGGCGACTCCCACGTGGGTTTGCAGGCCCGGCTCATGTCGCAGGCGCTGCGCAAGCTGACGGGTGGGCTCAACCAGACCAACACCACGATGATCTTCATCAACCAGCTGCGCGAGAAGATCGGCGTCTTCTTCGGATCGCCCGAGACCACCGCCGGTGGAAAGGCGCTCAAGTTCTACGCCTCCGTGCGCATGGACATCCGACGGATCGAGACCCTCAAAGACGGAACCGACGCCGTCGGCAACCGTACGCGGGTCAAGATCGTCAAGAACAAGATGGCCCCGCCGTTCAAGCAGGCGGAGTTTGACATCCTCTACGGCGTGGGGATCTCTCGCGAGGGCAGCCTGATCGATTTCGGCGTGGAGCACGGGATCGTCAAGAAGTCTGGCTCGTGGTACACCTACGACGGCGACCAGCTGGGGCAGGGCAAGGAGAACGCGCGCACGTTCCTTCTCAACAACCCCGACATCGCCCTCGCCATCGAGACGCAGATCAAGCAGAAGCTCGGCATCGGTGCGCAGCCCGCGCCCGCGTCTGCGGACGAGCTCGCTGAGCGTCGCCCGGCCTGATGAACGAGCAGCGTGGGGGCGATCCGGAACGGATCGCCCCCATCATCCCTCTCTTCGGAGGGGCGCCTTCTCGGCAGCCCTCACGACGGCCTACCCCGCCCGATCATTCGGGGGTGGACGCGCCGGCATCGACTGACGGCGCCGCGTCGTGGCGCTCGACCTGGCATCAGGCGCCGTCCGACTTCCCGCAGGAACCCGACGCGGGCACGCCGAGCGAACGGCATCCCGCACGCGGTCGACGCGGGCGATCGACAGCGGGCACCCCGGTCCCTCGGCTGCGCGCGATCGACGAGGGGACGCTCGGCGGGGCGGATGCCGAGCGGGGAGACGAGGACGGTCCCACCACGGAGGAGGTCCGTGTCGCGGCCGAAGAATCTCTGCTCCGCAAGCTTCGCACCCGCTCGTTGTCCGTCTCCGAAGCGCGCCTGGTCTTGAGAGGCCACGGGGTGGAGGCGAACGACGTCGACGACCTGATCGAGGATTTCTGCCGTCGCGGTTACCTCGACGACGCGGTGCTCGCCGAGATGCTCGTGACCTCGGGCGCCGAACGAAAGGGGCAGGGGCGTGTCGCGCTGTCCCGTGCGCTCGCCCAGCGCGGGATCCCGCGAGAGGTGATCCATGCGGCGCTGGAGGAACTCCCTGACGACGATGCGGAGCGGGCGCTGGAGTTCGCTCGCACCAAGGCGCGGTCTCTCAGCCGGCTCGACGCCGATACGGCGCTTCGTCGCCTCACGGGTCAGCTGGCGCGGCGCGGTTATGCCGGATCGGTCGCGATGACCGCCGCCAAGACGGCGCTGCGCGAGGCGTCGTCCGGTGGTTCCGGGTCCGGCGTGCGCTTCGTGGATTCCGACTGAGGGCGCCGCCCTGAGCGCGGTGACGGGGCTCGTACAATGGACAGATCATGACTATCCCCCGCAGTGAACCGACGATTATCAGCGCCTCATCGGCGGCCGTCGACGACGACGACGGGCGACAGCGATCGTATGAGGTGCGTACCTTCGGGTGCCAGATGAACGTGCACGACTCCGAGCGGCTGTCCGGTTCGCTCGAGAGCGCGGGCTACGTCCCTGCGCCCGCGGGCAGTGAAGCCGACGTCGTCATCATCAACACCTGCGCCGTGCGCGACAATGCGGCGGGCAAGTTGTACGGCACTCTCGGACACCTCGCCGCGGTGAAGCGTCGGAAGGCGGGCATGCAGATCGCCGTCGGTGGCTGTCTCGCACAGATGGACAAGCAGGCGGTGCTCGACAAGGCGCCGTGGGTCGATGTCGTCTTCGGAACGCACAACATGGGCTCCCTGCCCGGCCTCCTCGAGCGCGCCCGCCACAACGGAGACGCGGAGCTGGAGATCCTCGAGTCGCTCGAGGTGTTCCCGTCCACGCTTCCCACCAAGCGCGACTCCGCCCACAGCGGTTGGGTGTCGATCTCGGTCGGCTGCAACAACACCTGCACGTTCTGCATCGTTCCGAGCCTTCGTGGCAAGGAGAAGGACCGCCGCCCGGGCGACATCCTCAACGAGATCCGGCTGCTGGTCGAGGACGGCGCGATCGAGGTCACCCTGCTCGGCCAGAACGTCAACTCGTATGGTGTGGAGTTCGGAGACCGCCAGGCCTTCGGCAAGCTGCTGCGCGCGGCCGGGCAGATCGAGGGCCTGGAGCGGATCCGATTCACGAGTCCGCATCCGGCCGCCTTCACCGACGACGTGATCGACGCGATGGCCGAGACACCGAGCGTGATGCCGCAGCTGCACATGCCGCTCCAGTCGGGCAGCGACCGCATCCTCAAGGCCATGCGGCGTTCGTACCGCAGCGAGCGTTTCCTGGGCATCCTCGATCGGGTGCGGGCACGCATCCCGCACGCGGCCATCACGACCGACATCATCGTCGGGTTCCCGGGCGAGACCGAGGAGGACTTCGAAGACACGATGCGGGTGGTCGAGCAGGCACGCTTCTCCGGAGCCTTCACGTTCCAGTACTCGATCCGGGAGGGCACACCGGCGGCGACGATGGCGGATCAGGTTCCGAAGGCCGTGGTGCAGGCCCGCTACGATCGCTTGATCGCACTGCAGGAGCGCATCTCGCTGGAAGAGAACCAGAAGCAGGTCGGCCGCGAGATCGAGGTGCTCGTGTCGACCGGGGAGGGCAAGAAGGACGCCGAGACCCACCGCCTGACGGGCCGAGGCGAGGACAACCGTCTCGTGCACTTCGAGGTCCCGCCGGGGTCGGAGCTTCCGCGCCCGGGTGACGTCGTCACGGTGACGGTCACGCACGCCGCGCCGTTCCACCTGCTGGCCGATGACCCCACCGGCGCGCCTCTGCGCATCCGCCGGACACGGGGCGGAGATGCCTGGGACCGCTCGCAGGCGGAGTCGTGCGCGGTGCCGTCACCGAGTGCGAGCGGGTCGAGCGCCGTGTCGCTCGGGCTTCCGACGCTGCGCGTCGGCGTGTGACCGCGCCGCGACTCTGGGCGATCGTCGGTGCCACGGGCACGGGCAAGAGCGACCTCGCCCTGGACCTGGCCGAAGCGCTGCGGCGTCAGGGTAACCCGGCCGAGATCATCAACGCCGACGCGATGCAGGTGTATCGCGGCATGGACATCGGCACGGCGAAGTTGCCGACCGCCGACCGTCGTGGCATTCCCCATCATCTCCTCGACGTGCGAGAGGTCACGCAGGATGCTGCTGCCGCTTGGTATCAGCCGCTGGCGCGTGCCGCGGTGCGCGACATCCAGGAGCGCGGCGGAGACGCCATCCTGGTCGGCGGCTCGGGTCTGTACGTCTCCAGCGTGATCTTCGACTTCGACTTCCCGCCGCGAGACCCGGCGGTGCGGAGGCGGCTGGAGCTCGAGTTCGAGGCCGAGGGGATCACGCCGTTGCTCGAGCGACTGCGGCTGCTCGATCCGACCACGGCGGAGCGCGTGGACCCCAGGAACAGCCGACGGGTCATCCGTGCGCTCGAAGTGGTGGAACAGGGGAGTGCTACGCACGGGGCAGCGCTTCCCGATGCGCCGACGCTGTGGATGCCGCAGACGCGGATCATCGGCCTGCGCCTGGACCGCGAGCCGCTCGTGCGCCGGCTGAACGACCGGGTCGACCGCATGTGGGCGCAGGGGCTGGTGGCGGAGGCCGAGAGTCTCCGTGGGCGTGGCCTGGAGGGCGGCACCACGGCTTCCCGCGCGATCGGCTACGCCCAGGCGCTGGGACAGTTGGACGGCCGGCTCACGGAGGCGGAGGCGATCGCGGAGACGCAGGCCCTCACCCGCCGGTACGCCCGCCGTCAGGTGTCGTGGTTCAAGCGTTACCCGCAGCTCGAGTGGCACGACGTGCCGACCTCCGCGGAGCAGCTTCTCGCCGACTGACGAGTGTCGGTGCCCGGTGCAAGACTGCGCGCATGGCCACTCACTTCTACACCGCCTCCAGTCTCGATGGGTTCATCGCCACGCTCGACCATTCACTCGACTGGCTGCTGAGCCAGGACATCGATCTGGAGGGGCCGATGGCGTACCCGTCGTTCGAGAAGAATGTCGGCGCCCTCGTGATGGGGGCGTCCACCTACGAGTGGGTGATGCGGCACGAGGAGGGACGGTGGGGGTACACCCAGCCGACGTGGGTGCTCACGCACCGCGACCTCGAGCTGCCCGCGGGGGCGGCCGTCGAACTCACCAGCGACGCCGTGAGCGAGGTGCACGCCCGCGCGGTGGCGGCGGCGGAAGGTCGCGATGTCTGGATCGTCGGCGGGGGAGACGTCGCCGGGCAGTTCGCCGATGCCGGGCTTCTCGACGAGGTCTGGGTGCAATACGCCCCGGTCACCCTCGGGTCAGGTGCACCGCTTCTTCCTCGTCGACTCGATCTGGAGTTGCTCGAGGTCGCGCGCAACCGCAGCTTCCTGTGCGGGCGCTATCGCGTCGTCCGCGACGAGGGGGGAACGAACCGTCCCTAGACTGGGAGCATGGTCGCATTCACCAAGGGGCACGGCACCGGCAACGACTTCATCATCATCGCCGACCCCGATGGGCAGCTGCCTCTGTCACAGGAGCAGGTGGCTGTGCTCTGCGACCGCCACTTCGGCATCGGCGCAGACGGGGTCCTGCGGGTCGTCCGCTCTGCGTCCCTTCCGGAGGGCGCTGCGGCGCTGGCGGAAGAGCCCGCCGCGGAGTGGTTCATGGACTATCGCAACGCCGACGGCTCGGTCGCGGAGATGTGCGGCAACGGGATCCGCGTGTTCGTGCACTATCTGGTGCGTTCCGGTCTCGCGAGTATCGAGCAGGGCGCGACGCTGCCGATCGGTACCAGGGCCGGAGTGCGCGACGTGACCCGCAGCGCGAACGGCTACCAGGTCGACCTCGGGGCGTGGCGCCTGTCGGGCGACGACCCACTCGTCCGTGCGGATGGGCTCACCGTGACCCGCCCCGGCCTCGGCATCGATCTGGGCAACCCGCACGTCGTAGTCGCGCTGGCATCCGAGGCCGAACTCGCGCTGCTCGAGCTCACGCGTGCACCCGAGCTCGAACCCGCCCTTCCTGCGGGCGCCAACGTCGAGTTCGTCGTCCCGGGTGAACCCCTGGTCCGCGACGGCATCGGCCATGTGCGCATGCGGGTCTCCGAGCGCGGCGTCGGCGAGACGCTCAGCTGCGGAACCGGTGTCGCGGCGACGGCCCTCGCCGTGCGGTACTGGGCGGGTGCGCAGGCGCCGAACAACTGGCAGGTCGAGGTGCCCGGTGGCACACTGGCCGTGCGGATGTTCCCGGCGGAGGACGGCGAGCACGTCGCGCTCTCCGGGCCTGCGCAGCTGGTCTTCCAGGGTGAGATCGACCTGCTCTGAGGCGCGGATCAGACCAGCGCGATCGGCTCCGTCGGTGGCGTGCCGTGCTTGCGCACCTTCAGGATGCGGTAGCCCTTGCCGGTCGCGGTGCGGAAGACGCTGAAGCCGGGGTGGAACGTGCTGGCGATCCACCGCTGCAGGGAGTCGGCACCCAGATTGCGCTGCACCACGAGCCAGGCATCGCTGCGCTCGTCGAGCCGGGGGATCCACCGTTCGAGAAGCCCGTGGAGCTCGTTCTTCCCCACGCGGATCGGCGGGTTGGAGCGGATGGTGCGGAAGGTCACGTCGTCGGGAACATCTCCGGGCAGCGCGGCGTTGACATTGGTGAGGCCGAGCGCGGAAGCATTGCGACGCACGAGGTCGAGCGCACGTTCATTCACGTCCACCGCCCAGACGGTGGCGTGCGGTGAAGCCAGAGCCATCGACAGGGCGATGGGTCCCCAGCCGCTGCCGAGGTCGAGAAGATGGCCGCCGGGTGGAACGGGCGGAGTGTTGGCGAGAAGGACCGCGGTTCCGGCATCGAGCCGATCCGGGCTGAAGACCCCACCGGCGGTGGTCATCTCCAGCTCGCGCCCTGCCAGGGATACACGGATCGTGCGCAGGTTCTCGGGGCTTGCCGGGGCCGCAGTGAAGTAGTGGTCGGACCCCATACGGTGAGCGTACCGGACGGTGCGGGCTAAGGTTAAGGCTCGCGAGGAAACCAGAGACAGGAACGGATGACGGAGACGAAGATCCCCTCCACCGACGACCAGACGGTCGACCGAGTGCTTTCGAACGCGGAGAAGCGATCGGAGGTCCGCGTCTTCGGCGCCGCCCAGGCCCTGCAGGACGAGGCCACGGCCGCGCACTCGCAGACCGACGGTCAGCAGTGGGACCTCGAAGATCGGCATGCGCTGCGTCGCGTGGCCGGACTCTCGACCGAACTGGAAGACGTCACCGAGGTCGAGTACCGACAGCTACGGCTCGAGAACGTCGTGCTGGTGGGCGTGTACCCGCAGGGGGCGCAGGAAGACGCGGAGAACTCGCTGCGCGAGCTGGCCGCGCTGGCCGAGACGGCGGGTGCCGTGGTCCTGGACGGCGTGCTGCAGCGGAGGCCCCACCCTGACGCCGCGACCTACCTCGGACGAGGCAAGGCGCAGGAGCTGAAGGACATCGTGGCCGCGGTCGGGGCGGACACCGTCATCGCGGATACCGAACTGGCGCCCAGCCAGCGTCGCGCCCTCGAAGACGTCGTCAAGGTCAAGGTGATCGACCGCACGACCGTGATCCTCGACATCTTCAGCCAGCACGCGAAGAGCCGCGAGGGCAAGGCCCAGGTCGAGCTCGCGCAGCTCGAGTACCTCCTTCCGCGGCTGCGCGGATGGGGTGAGTCCATGAGCCGCCAGGCCGGTGGGCAGGTCGGCGCAGGCGGCGCGGGGATGGGATCGCGCGGCCCGGGTGAGACGAAGATCGAGCTGGATCGTCGTCGCATCCGCACGAAGATGGCGCTGCTGCGCAAGCAGATCCGCGACTTCGCGCCGGCTCGCGAGGCCAAGCGGGCCGAGCGCAAGCGCAACACGATTCCCTCCGTCGCGATCGCGGGCTATACCAACGCCGGCAAGTCCAGCCTTCTGAACGCCCTGACGAGCGCCGGCGTGCTCGTCGAGAACGCCCTCTTCGCCACCCTCGACGCGACCGTGCGCCGATCGGCGACCGAGGACGGCCGTGTCTACACCCTCACCGACACGGTGGGCTTCGTGCGGAACCTGCCGCACCAGCTGGTCGAGGCTTTCCGCTCCACGCTGGAAGAGGTCGGCGACGCCGATGTCGTGTTGCACGTCGTCGACGGGTCGCACCCCGACCCGGCCGGCCAGCTGCAGACGGTTCGCGACGTGATGGGCGACGTCGGGGTGCGCGACCTGCCGGAGATCGTGGTCTTCAACAAGGCCGACCTGATCCCCGAGGATGAGCGTCTCGTGCTGCGCGGCCTGGAGCCGCACGCGCACTTCGTGTCGTCGCGCTCGGGGGAGGGCATCGACGAGCTGCGGTCCGCGATCGAGGCGGCGCTGCCCCAGCCCGCGGTCGAGATTCGTGCGGTGGTCCCGTACGACCGGGGCGACCTCGTCGCCGCGATCCACGAGACGGGCATGCTGCTCTCCGTCGAGCATCAGGAGCAGGGAACCGCCGTGCACGCCCGGGTGTCCGAGCGTCTGGCGGCCGAGCTGGCGCCGTTCGTCGCGGAGGGGTGAGCTCCGCGCTCAGCGGGCGAGGAAACGCGCCTCGACGGTTGCCGAGATGACGATCTCCTCCGGCTCGTACTGCATGGAGGGTGCGGCGTCGCCGGCGAACGCGACCGCTCCGCGAGCCTTCATCAGGGGCGTACCGGGGCCGGGGTGGCCGGGGGCGATCAGCCCGACGTCGGCCAGTTCGACGGGCGAGACCTGATGGAGGCCGACGGCACCCGCGTACGCCTCGGCGCGCAGCACGGCGGCCTCCACGGCGCGGGCCGCGACCTCGCGTTCGACACGGGTGCGGGTCTCGGGGGTGAGGTGCCAGTCCACCCAACCGACCTCGACTCCCTCCCGCGCTGACACCTCGGTGACCCACAGGGAGAGCTCGCCGTCCTCCGCGAACGTCGCGGTGAAGTCGACGCCGGCCATGTAGACGGGCGCGAGGCGCGAGCCATCGCTGCTCCACGGGCGCTCCGCCCGGACGCTGAGGTTCGCGCTGCTCCAGTCGAGCGCTGACCCGGTCTTCGTGCGCTCGGCGAGGTCTTCGCGCACGGGCTCGGAGAGGCGCAGGGCTTCGTCGACCACGGGGCCGCGCTCCGGCCCCTCGGCACGGACGGAGACACGGACGGTGGCACGCTCGGGGCGGGCCCGCACTTCGTGCTCACCACGGACGGTGACGATGACCTCGCTCATGCGCCGACTCTACGCGAGCCGGTCGGGGCAGGGGCGGAATGGCGAAGGGCCTCCGAACGTTGTAACCTGTGATGCTCGGGTGCATGTCGCCCGGCCTGGTAATTCCACAGTGTGACAGCGGCTCCTTCGCGAGAAGGACCACGGGGCTGATCGGTTTCGACAGCGCCTGTGAATCCACGAGAAGCGGGCCGAGGATGCAGAGTTATCTCGTAAACGCTCTCTGCAAAACAATAGTTGCCGAATCCAAGCGCAACGACTTCGCCCTCGCTGCCTAAGCGAGCCCGATAGTCCGTCAGACCGTATGTGATTCCGATACGGATCCTGGCGTCATCTAGGAATCTTGCTGCGTGACGGCGTCTGGACGTCACGTGGGACTCTTCCCAGGCTGGGCTCGTCGACTTAGGTGTCTGTGACAAAGGTCGGAGCCGAGCAGAACGCTTCCACAGACTGCGCCCGGAGAAGGCGTGGAGACTCAGCGTTGGACGGGGGTTCGATTCCCCCCAGCTCCACCAGGTCGCTGTCACAGACGAAGCCCCCGTGTTCCTCATGAACACGGGGGCTTCGTCGTTCCGAGACCGGCTAGTCGGCGTCGGTGCCGTCGTGAGCCTCCACGTCGTCGTCGCCGGTGGGTGGCACCGTGGGCGGTTCGCCCTTGTTGTCCTCGGCGCCGAGGTTGTCGTTCTCGTCGGGCCCGGGGGAGGATTCGGTGCTGATGTCGTTGCGGTGGCTGTCGCTGCTCATGCGCGTTCCTTTCTGGGTGACTTCCTCCACCCTCTCCTCCCGGAGGATCGGGGGCCAGACGGTTGACAATGCGACCACGCGCGGCCCAGGGAGCAGACGCGGAGGAGGGCATGCCGCAGGAGACGCCGGCGCAGCCTATATTGAGGCCGTGACGATGACCCCGCCCACGCCCGCCGACGGACTCACGCGCGCCCAGGTGGCGGAACGCGTCTCGACGGGCCGAACGAACGCGTTCACGGCCGATACGAGCCGGAGCGCCTGGAGCATCGTCCGCGCGAACGTGTTCACCATCTTCAACGGGATCGTGTTCGCGTGCTTCTTCGTGCTGTTCGCGATCGGGCGGTGGCAGGATGCCCTTTTCGGTCTCGCCGCGTTCTCCAACGCGATCATCGGCTGCGTGCAGGAGTTCCGAGCGAAAGCGGCCCTCGATCGCCTCGCCCTGATGAACGCCCCGCGTGCGCTCGTCCGACGGGACGGAGCCGAGACGGAGGTGGTCCCCGGCGATGTGGTGCTCGACGACGTGCTCGTGCTGCGTGCCGGCGAACAGGTCCCGGCCGACGCCACGGTCACGCAGTCCCGCGGGCTGCAGATCGACGAGTCGATGCTCACCGGCGAGTCGGACCCGGTCGAGAAGCACCCGGGCGATGAGGCGCTGTCGGGGGCGGTCGTCGTCGCCGGCGAAGGGCTCGCCGTCACCACCCGGGTCGGGGCGGACTCATACGCGAACCGGTTCGCGGGTGAGGCGCGGCGGTTCTCGCTGGTGGCGAGCGAGCTCCGGTCGTCGATCGATCGCGTCCTCACCTGGGTGGGCTGGATCATCGGTCCCGTCGGGCTCCTCGTGCTGAACGCGCAGATCATCGTGACCGGCGGCTATGCGACGGCGTTCAGCTCAGGCTCGTGGCAGCAGGCGGTCGTCAACACGATCGCCGCGTTGACCGCGATGATTCCGCTCGGCCTCGTCTTGATGACCAGCATCGCGTTCGCGGTCGGAGCGTCGCGGCTCGCGCGTCGACAGGTGCTGGTGAACGAGCTGCCGGCGGTCGAGGGGCTCGCTCGTGTCGACGTCGTGTGCCTCGACAAGACCGGCACGCTCACGGTGGGCGACATCGTCTTCGACGCCGAGCACACGATCGGCGGCGCGACTCCGTCCCGTGCAGACGAGGTGGCCGCCGTGCTGGCCTGGTATGCGGCAGCTCCGGACGCGAACTCGACGGCCCGTTCCCTGCGCGCCGACCACCCGGTGCGCGCACCGCTGCACGTCCGCGGAGACATCCCGTTCTCCTCGGCGCGCAAATGGAGCGCCACGGTGTTCGAGGAGGTCGACGGCACCTGGGTGATGGGGGCACCGGAGATGATCTTCGGCGACGAGGCCACCTCGAGCAGCACCGAGCTCGGCCGCACGGTCACGAGGCTCGCGGAGAGCGGGCGCCGCACGCTGGTCCTCGCGCGGGCAGAACAGCCGCTGTCCGAGTCGGAGATCGCCGAGGAGCGCCTGCCCGCCGGACTGGCCCCCGTCCGCGTCCTCACCTTCCGCGAACAGGTGCGTCCTGACGCCGCGCAGACGCTGGAGTACTTCCGCCGCCAGGAGGTGGCCATCCGCATCATCTCCGGAGACAACCCGCGGACCGTGGCGGCGATCGCGCGCGAGGTCGGACTCGACGTGGAGGAGGGGTTCGACGCGCGGGAGCTCCCCGACGACGATGCCGAGCTCGCCCGGCTCCTCGACAGCCAGCAGGTGTTCGGGCGGGTGACGCCGGAGCAGAAGAAGCGCATGGTGACCGCGCTGCAGAGCCACGGACACACCGTCGCCATGACCGGAGACGGGGTCAACGACGCCCTGGCGATCAAGACGGCCGACATCGGGATCGCCATGAACTCCGGCTCGCCGGCGACGAAGGCCGTCGCGCGCCTCGTCCTGCTCGACGGGCAGTTCTCCCACCTGCCCGACGTCGTGGCCGAGGGGCGGCAGGTCATCGCGAACATCGAACGCGTCTCGATGCTGTTCCTCACCAAGACGGCGTATGCGACGACCCTCGCCGTCGTGTTCGGTGCGCTGATCCTGGCCTTCCCGTTCCTCCCGCGCCAGCTGTCGATCACCGACGGCCTCACCATCGGGATCCCCGCGTTCTTCCTGGCGCTCATGCCGAACGCCTCGCGCTACCTCCCCGGCTTCCTGCGGCGATCCCTCAGCTTCGCGATCCCGGCCGGCGTCGTCGTGGCGGGCGGCCTCACCTGGTACGACGCTGTCGCGCGCGGTCTCGGCGTCTCCGAGGAGCAGCTGCGTACCGGCGCGACCGTGATCCTCGCGATCGTCGGCATCTGGGTGCTGGCGGTGCTGGCGCGGCCCCTCAATCGCTTCAAGGTCCTCGTGGTGGGCGCCATGTTCGTGCTGCTCGTCGGCATCTTCAGCCTGCCGCCGGCGCGCAGCTTCTTCGCCCTGGTCGATCCGGGGGAGGAGCTCGCGCTGGCCCTCACCGGGATCGTCGCGGTGATGATCGCCGCGATCGAGATCATCCGGTTCGTCCATCGCCGCGTCGTCGTCGATCGTGTTCGCCCGAGCGGCGACCGCACCGGCGAAACCGAGCGCGCCGCTCAGGCTGCCCGCGGCAGCACCGTGGCGCGGGTCCTCACGAATGGGGTCGCAGCCCTCGCCTATGTCTTCGGCCTGCTCGCCACGGCGTTCGGTGTGCTGGTGTTCCTCTCGCGCTACGAGGGGACGGTGGGACGGACGGCGTTCTCGCTCCTCGGCGCATCGATCGCCCTGTTCGGGCTCCTGGTGCTCGCGATCGCGGCGGGCGTGCGGCGGGGCAGCGGGTTGTCGCGCCTGTTGCTCACGATCGTGCTGACGCTCGCCATCGCGGTCAGCGTCGCGGTGCTGCTCGCGGGGGATCGCTGGGACTGGGGTGCCGGGATCACGGGGCTGGTCGCGGGCGTGCTCGTGACCCTGCTGTGGACGCCGCCGACGACGCACCGGTTCGGGCGCATCCGCGACAGCTCGATGGGGCGCGGTCGCCCCTGAGCGGCCGCGGTGCCCTCAGTCCGCCCAGTCGACGAGCAGCAGGCTCTGGCGGGTGTCGGCGAACTTCACCCAGCCGTCGCCGAAGAGGTAGGTCATGCCGTAGCCGTCCTCATCGGTTCCCATCGAGAACTCCGGGTCCTCCGTGACGTACACGCCCTCTTCCGACTCCTCGCGCTGCCACCCCTCGGCGAGCAGCCCGGCCTGCGCCTCCGCCGCGTCCGCGGCGCTGACGCGGGCCCATCCGTACAGCTGACCGTGGTCCGAGGGCACCGAGAAGTCGGCCCAGAAGCAGAGCAGTCCCTCGGTGAACTCCACGCCTCCGGCCCGGAACTCCTTGCCCTGCGCACTCCAGCCGGCCGACGTCAGCGCGGCGACCGTGCCGTCGGAGATCATCGACTCGCACGTGAGCTCCTCGCCCGTGGGTTCGGGCGCCGGAACGGGGGCGGGGGAGGACGTCTCGACCGTGGTGTCGGCCGTGGCAGGAGGAGAGCGGGTGGGCTCGGCGTGCGGAGCCCCGCTGCAGCCCGCCAGCAGCAGCACCAGCAGCGCGCCGGTGGCGGCGGGAAGGCTGCGGGCGGTCATGGGGGTCCTCGGGATCGCGGTGGCGGTCAGTCGTCGTGCAGGAGCGCGAGGAGGTCCTGGTGAAGGACTCCGTTGGTGGCGAGTGTCGAGCGGGCGGAGATCGTCTCGCTGCCTTCGAAGGACGTCATCCGGCCGCCGGCTTCGCGCACGATCGCCACGGCGGCCGCGATGTCATACTCCTTCACATCGAACTCGGCCACCATGTCGAGGCGGCCCTCGGCCAGCAGCATGTAGGCGTACACGTCGCCGTAGGCGCGGTCCCGCCAGACCCGGTCCGACAGTCGCAGGAGGGCGTCGAGGTGCCCGGCGTCCCGCCACTGAGCGATGCTCTGGAAGCTCACGCTCGCGTCATCCAGGGAGGACACGGCGGAGACCGTCAGTCGTCGTTCCTCGCCGTCCACGGCGGTCCACGCGCCGTCGCCGGCGGCCGCCCACCAGCGTCGTCCCAGCGCGGGCATGCTCACCACCCCGACCTGGGGCACCCCGTCGACCGCCAGAGCGATCATGGTGCCCCACAGCGGCACGCCGCGCAGGAAATTCGCCGTCCCGTCGATCGGGTCGATGATCCACTGTCGGTCCGTGGTCCCCTGTGCGCCGAACTCCTCGCCGAAGATGCCGTCATCGGGCCGCTCGCTCTCGAGGATGCTGCGCACCGCACGCTCGGTCGCCAGGTCGGCGTCGGTGACATGCGACCGGTCGGCCTTGGTGGAGATCTCCAGATCCGCGGCGTCGAAGCGCGGCAGAGATTGGGCGTCCGCCGCGTCGGCGAGCCGGAGGGCGAGGGCGAGGTCGGCGCGCAGGTCGGTCGCGGCAGGGGGCTGAGTCACGCTCCCAGGATAGTGGCGGTGACCTGCGGCCCTGAGTGACCATCGGCCACCGTGGCTGCGTCCCGAGGTGTACGCGTGTGCTTGGCGCGCCCGGGCGGCACACGATTTCGTCGGCGGCTGATCGGCTGGTAATGTAATTCCTCGGTCGGGGTTATCCCGGGCCACGCACCTCTAGCTCAATCGGCAGAGCAACTGACTCTTAATCAGTGGGTTCAGGGTTCAAGTCCCTGGGGGTGCACCACGCAGAAGCCCTCGATCCGTGCTCCACGGTCGAGGGCTTCTCTCGTACGGTGCTCGTCCGGTCGACGGCGTGCGGTCAGGCGCGCCGGACGGACAGCATCTGCCAGCCCTCCGGAACCTTGGCCTCGAGCGACGCCATGTCCTCCGCCTCGATCTGCTCGACGCCGTCGACCCGGCGGAACGTTCCCGTGGCCTCCATCTTCGCCTCGCCCTTCAGCATCCGCACCGGTGCGGATGCCAGGTCGAACCCGGGCTGCGCGTGGGCGGCCAGCTGTGTGCGCACATCCTCGAGGGACGTGCCGACGACGTCGGCGGTGGCGGTGCCGAGGGGGCGGATGAGGGCGATGAGCATCCTCCCAGCTTAGGAGGCGCGCGACGCGTCAGAGGTCCCAGTCGAGGGCGGATCGCAGATCGACGGGAGGAGGCGCATCCGTGGTGCTCCGCCGCAGGTAGACCGCCACGCGAGAGTGCGCCGTGATCAGCACACTCGTCAGACTGTCGCCGGTGGCGAGATCGACGAAGGTCGGCTCGGAACGTGCCGCAGCCTCGATGCGCGTCATGAGGTCAGCCACGTCGGTGCTGGACGGGAGCGCGAAGTCGTGCCCATCGATCTCGATGTGCGTCGTGGTCGTCTCGGAGTTCCCCATGCGGTCCACGGTAGGCAGGGCTCACCGAGGCGGCAAGAGGGGTTGAACCAGCCTGCGCATCGTGTTACGGGCGGTCACGCCGGGGCGAGGACCGCTTCGCGATCCGTCGGTGCCTGCTCTGCGGGCTCGGACACCAGGTACAGCCCGGTGGGGGCGTTGGCCGTGAACGCGAGTGCGTCGACCCAGGCCCGGTTGACGGCCGGCTGGCGGCTGCCGCTGTACTTGAAGACGAGCGAGCTGCCCGCGTGCACCCATACCGTGGTGCGTCCGCCGCCGATGCTGGCGTCTTCCCGCCAGGTGAAGCCGAACGGCTCCCCGCGGCGGAGCTTCGCGGTCATGACGAGCTGGACGTGTGTGAGCGCCCGATCCTCGATCTCGACCTTCACGCTGTTCTCGTACACGAAACGACCCATGACCTGCTTCCTGTTCCGCCACAGAAACCTGTGCCAAGAGGCGCAACCAAGATGATCACTGGTGTGGTGTTCCTCTACGGTCTCACACATTCGAGGAACCGGATACCCCGGCCGGCGACAGGGGCGTCTCAGGCGACGGGATCGAGGAGGGTGGGGTCGGACGGGTCGAGCGTGCGGGTGTTGCTGACCTTGCGGTCCACGATGCGTCCGCGGATCGTGGCGGCGACATCCGCCGAGCTATGGTCCAGCATCGCCAGCGCGTCGAGCTTCGCCTGCCCGGTCAGCTTGTCCGGGCTGAGCCAGGTGTCCCACGTGTCCGGCGTCAGGAAGGCCGGCATGCGGTCGTGGACCTCGCCGCTCGCGTCCCTGGCCTCCCTGGTGACCACGACGAAGCATCGCACCCGCTCTCCCTCGTGCTCCATGGACCACGTCAGTCCCGCGGCGGCGAGCAGGCCGTCGGCGTGCAGGAAGTGCGGGGTCTTCCGCCCCCTCTCGCCGGTCCACTCGAAGTAGCCGCGCATCGGGACGATGCACCGGGCCGCGGAGAACGCGGGTGCCCAGAACCCGGCCGCCAGCTTCTCCATCCTGGCGTTGATGAGCGGCGCGCGCTGGGGGCGGTTGGGCGGGCTCTGCCAGTCCCAGCGGACGAGCTCGAGGATGCGGCCCTCACCGCGGTCGCGGACGATCGGTGCGTTCTCGGTGGGGGCGATCGAGTAGGCGCCGTGCCACGACTTCCACCAGTCCTCGGGACGGCCGCCCTCGGCGACGAACTCGCGGATCAGCTCGTCGGTGGTCGCATCGTTCGCGAATCGTCCGCACATGTCTCACCCTCGCAGATCCGTGTCCGCCGATGCCCCGCGCACCGGACTCGATCGTCCCATCATGCTGCACGGGGTGCGCGGGTGCACGGCCCTGGATGCACGGAGCCCGGATCAGGCTCCGGCGACGTCGATCACGGTGCCGTGCGTGAGCTGCTCCAGTTCGGCGAAGGTGAGGGGCATCACCGTGTGCGGGTGCCCTGCGGCAGCCCAGATCTCCGGGAACGCCGTGAGTGCGCGGTCGAGGTAGGTCGGCAGCGGTGCCGGGTGCCCGACCGGTGCCACGCCGCCGATCGCCTGACCTGTCGCCTCCCGCACGACGGACGCCGGCGCCATCGAGACGTCCGTGGCGCCGATGCTGCGCGCCAGGACGCCGAGGTCGACCCGGTGTCCGCCGCTCGTCATCACGAGCACCGGGTCACCGTCGGCGAGGAACACCAGGCTGTTGGCGATCGCGGCGACCTCGCAGCCGATGGCGGCCGCGGCCTCCGTCGCGGTTCGAGCGGAGTCGGGGAGGACGCGGATCTCCGCATCGACACCCGACTCGACGAGGTGCTGATGCACCAGGCGGCTGCGTTCGGGAAGCGAGGGCGCGTCGGTCATGGCACCACGGTAGTGGAGGGGCTCAGGCCGCGTCGCCGACGACGATGGCCTGGGCGTCCTCCGCCGCGGGGTCAGCGGGCTCGTCGTCGATGTGCGCGAGGGCACGACGGCCGAGGAACACGGTGAGCGCGGCGAGGAGCACCGCGACCGCCGCGAACAGGTACGGAACGGTCGCGCTGAACAGGTGCCACAGGAGTGCCGCGATCGGCGGAGCCATCGCGCCACCGAGGAAGCGGACGGCCGAGTAGGCGGACGATGCGACCGAGCGGGGCAGATCGGTGGCCTCCATCACGGCCTCGGTCAGCACCGTGTTCATGATGCCGAGCAGCAGGCCGCCCACGATGATGCACGCCACGAGCGCGGCGGCGCTGTCGACGACGAGTCCGGCGACCACGAGGTCGATCGCCAGCAGGGGCAGCACGACCAGGATGATCCGGGTGCGGGGCATGCGCCGCATCAGCACGGGTGCGACCCACACGCTGGTCACCGCGAGCGCGACACCCCAGCCGAAGAAGGTGAAGCCGATGCCCATCGCGCCGAAGCCCAGGGGGAACGGCGAGAACGCCAGCAGCACGAAGAAGCCGATGTTGTAGAACAGCGCGGCGACGGCGAGGATCGCGAGCGCGGGACGACGGAGTGCCGTGAACGGCGCGGAGAACGGAACGGGCGTGCGCTTCTCGCTCGGGCCGCGCAGCAGCAGGGACACCGCGATGAACGCGATCGCCATGAGCACGACGACACCGAAGAAGGGGCCGCGCCAGCTCTGCTCGCCGAGGATGCCGCCGAGCAGCGGACCCACGGCGATGCCCAGACCCAGCGCTGCCTCGTACAGCACGATCGCCGCGCCGCTGCCGCCCGAGGCTGCCCCGACGATGGTCGCGAGAGCCGTGGAGATGAACAGCGCGTTGCCGAGGCCCCAGCCCGCCCGGAACCCGATCACCGCGTCGACGCTGCCGCTCAGGGCGCAGAGGAGAGCGAACACCACGATCAGCGCGAGACCGACGAGGAGCGTCGCTTTGGCGCCGATACGGCTGGAGACCCAGCTGGTGACGAGCATCGCGAGGCCGGTGACGAGGAGGTAGCTGGTGAACAGCAGCTCGGTCTCGACCGGTGACGCCTCGAGCGACTCGGCGATGGCGGGCAGGATGGGGTCGACCAGCCCGATGCCCATGAACGCGACGACGCAGGCGAACGCGACCGCCCACACCTGCGCGGGCTGCCTCCAGACGGACGGGGTCGATGCGGCGGTGGTCTGGGTCACTGGTGGTCTCCTGCTCTGTCGGCGGTGGTGCGCTCGGCGAGGATCCGGGCCGCGCGGGTGAGGGCGGCCCAGTCGTCGTCGTCGAGGTCTGCGAATCGCGGGGCGATGGTGGAGCGGAACTCCGCCCTCCACTCGTCCACGGCTGCCGTCCCGGCCTCCGTGATGGCGACCGTGATCGCCCGGGAGTCGTCGGGATCGGGGGAGCGGTGCACGAGCCCCTCGCGTTCGAGGGTGCCGATCAGCCGCGTCATGCCGGGCTGGGTCGTGCGCGCCGCCGCGGCCAGCTCGCCCACGCGACGGGGCCCCGTCTGGGTGAGCAGGCTGAGGACGCGCCACTGTGCCGCCGGGGCGTCGTTCCCCGCGTCCTGAGCGGCGATCCGGCCGAGCGCGTACCCGGAGAGCACGAGCGACGGGATGACATCCACGCGATTCATACCAGCGAGTATATATCGCTTGGTATGTATACGCGTCAGCGGCGGGCGTTCGCGATCCGCGCCGAGAGCTGATGGGCGTGCGCCAGCAGGATGCGGCCAAGCTCGGCCTGGCGATCCGGTCCGAACCGGAAGGCCACACCGGTCAGGCTCAGCGCCCATTCCGGGCGCCCCGCGCGATCGAACACGGCGGCGCCCAGGCCCCAGCTGCCCTCCACGATGAGACCGGGGTTCACGGCGTACCCGCGCTCCTTGGTCTCCGCCAGTCGCGCACGCAGGGGAGCCCGCCCGTGGGCGCGACCCCAGTGGGTCTCCAGGTCGGGGTGCCGTTCGATATAGGCATCCACATCGTGGTCCGGCAGGAAGGACAGGATCGCCAGGCCGGCGCTCGCGACACCGAGGGGGAAGCGCACCCCCTCGCTCAGGACGAAGGAGCGGATCGGGAACGAGCCCTCCTCGCGCAGCAGGCAGACGGTCTCGTCGGCACGGCGCACCGAGAAGAACGCGCTCTCCTCGGTCGTGACGGCGAGCGAGCGCACGATGTCGCGCGCGAGGCCGGTCACGTCGTAGCGCGCCGCCGCCACGGATCCCATCAGGAACAGCTCCGGCCCCGGCATCCAGCGCGCGCTGTCCGTGTCACGGTCGACCAGGCCCTCCACGCGGAGGGCGGTGAGCAGCCGATGCGCCGTGGAGCGCGACAGCCCCGAGGCGCGAGCGAGCTCCTGCAGCGTCGCGCCCTCCGCCCCGGACGCGGTGACCAGGCGCAGGAGCCCGGCCGCCCTCGCGATCGCCTGGGCCCCGGGCACGCTTCGAGACATCGATTCCACATTGTGGACGGTAGTCGGCCTGCGGGCCACATCACAAGACCGTGCTGGCGTGGTCGCACCCGCCGGGCGGATCCTGGAGGAGAGCACGGAACCGAAGGAGCAGACGTGATCGACAAACACTGGGAGTCCGCCGCCGCGGCCGTCGCGGACATCCCCGACGGCGCCTCTCTCGCGGTCGGCGGGTTCGGCCTCTCCGGCAATCCGATCGCCCTGATCGAGGCTCTCCTCGCCCAGGGCACGACCGACCTGAGCATCGTCAGCAACAACTGCGGCGTCGACGACTGGGGGCTCGGCATCCTCCTCGCGGCGCAGCGCATCCGGAAGATGATCTCGTCGTACGTGGGGGAGAACAGGGAGTTCGAGCGCCAGTTCCTCAGCGGCGAGCTCGAGCTCGAGCTGACGCCCCAGGGCACGCTCGCGGAGAAGCTGCGCGCCGGCGGTGCGGGTATCGCGGCGTTCTTCACACAGACGGGCGTGGGCACACAGGTCGCGGAGGGCGGCCTGCCGCGCCGCTACCACCCGGACGGCTCCATCGCGGTCGCATCGCCGGCGAAGGACGTGCGCACCTTCGACGTGGGCGGGGAGCCGAGGGAGTTCGTGCTGGAGGAGGCCATCACCACCGACTTCGCCCTCGTGCACGCCGCCCTGGGCGACCGTCACGGCAACCTCGTCTTCACCAAGGCGGCGCGCAACTTCAACCCGCTCGCGGCCATGGCCGGACGCATCTGCATCGCGCAGGTGGAGCGGCTCGTGGAGCCCGGCGACCTGGACCCCGACGCGGTGCACCTGCCCGGGGTGTTCGTGCACCGCATCGTGGAGGTCGGCACCGACATCCCCAAGCGCATCGAGCGACGCACCGTCGCGGCGGAAGGAGCCTGACATGGCGCTCACGCGAGACCAGATGGCAGCCCGCGCCGCCGCCGAGCTGCAGGACGGCTCCTACGTGAACCTGGGGATCGGGCTGCCCACGCTCGTGCCCAACCACGTGCCGCCCGGCGTGACCGTGGTGCTGCAGTCCGAGAACGGGATCCTGGGGGTCGGGCCTTACCCGCGCGAGGAGGAGGTCGACCCCGACCTCATCAACGCGGGCAAGGAGACCGTGACGACGCTCCCCGGAGCGGCTTTCTTCGACTCCGCCCTCAGCTTCGGCATGATCCGTGGCGGGAAGATCGACGCCGCGATCCTCGGTGCCATGCAGGTGTCGGCCGCGGGCGACCTGGCGAACTGGATGATCCCGGGCAACATGGTCAAGGGTCCGGGCGGCGCCATGGACCTCGTGCACGGCGCGGGCAGGGTCATCGTGCTGATGGAGCATGTGGCGAAGGACGGGTCGGCGAAGATCGTCGACGACTGCTCCCTCCCGCTCACCGGCCGCGGAGTGGTCGACCGCATCATCACCGACCTGGCCGTGATCGACGTGACGCCCGACGGCCTGGTGCTCGTCGAACTCGCCCCCGGTGTCACGATCGACGAGGTCGCCGCCGCCACGGAACCGCCCCTCAGCCTCTCCCCGGAACTGCAGAACGGAAGGACCCCCACCCATGACTGACAACCACATGGTGACGGACGACGACGTGGTCATCGTCGCCGCCGCGCGCACCCCACAGGGTCGGCTCAAGGGTCAGCTCGCCGCGTTCACCGCGCCGCAGCTGGGCTCGTTCGCGATCCGCGGCGCTCTGGAGCAGGCACACGTCGACCCCGGCGACGTGGATGCCGTGATCGTCGGACAGGTGCTCGCCGCCGGCTCGGGACAGAACGCGGCCAGGCAGGCGGCGATCGGCGCGGGGATCGGCTGGGACGTGCCGGCGCACTCCGTGAACAAGGTGTGCCTGTCCGGGCTGACGGCCGTGATCGACGCCGCCCGCATGATCCGCACCGGCGACGCCGAGGTCGTGGTGGCTGCCGGCATGGAGTCCATGACCAGGGCCCCGCATCTGCTGATGGGGTCGCGCGACGGCTGGGCGTACGGCACCGTCGAGGTGCTCGACCACCTGGCCTACGACGGCCTGACCGACGCGTACGACCGCGAGAGCATGGGGGCGTCCACCGAGCGGCACAACGAGCGCTTCGGCCTCACGCGCGAGGCTCAGGACGCGGTCGCCGCGCTCTCGCACCAGCGGGCCGCCGCGGCGCAGGAGTCTGGCGTGCTCGACGCGGAGATCGTGCCGGTCGAGGTGCCGCAGCGACGCGGTGAGCCGCTGCGCGTCACGAGGGACGAGGGCGTGCGCCCCGACACCACCGTGGAGTCGCTGGCCGGGCTGCGTGCCGCGTTCGCGGAGGGCGGCAGCATCACCGCGGGAAACTCCTCGCAGATCTCCGACGGCGCCTCGGCCGTCGTCGTGGCGACGCGGCGCATCGCGGAGGCGAAGGGCTGGCCCGTGCTGGCGACCGTCGGCGCGAGCGGGCAGACCGCTGGGCCGGACAACTCGCTGCAGGCGCAGCCCGCACGGGCGATCGAGCGCGCGTGCGAGAAGCAGGGCATCACGCCGGCGGATCTGGACATCGTGGAGATCAACGAGGCGTTCGGTGCGGTCGTCGCCCGGTCGCAGACCGAACTGGGTCTCGACAGCGACATCGTCAACGTGCACGGGGGCGGGATCGCGATCGGCCACCCGATCGGAGCGTCAGGGAACCGCCTGGTCGTGCACGCGGCTCACGAGCTCGTGCGACGCGGGGGCGGCACGGCCGCGGTCGGGCTGTGCGGCGGCGGCGGGCAGGGCGAGGCGCTGATCCTCACCCGGTGAACGACCGCGGGCCGTGGGGGCGCGTCAGGACCGCTTGTCCTGGGCGTGCCCCTGCGCGTCGGCGAGGGCCTTCTGCGACCGGAACTGCAGCCGCTGCGCCTTCTTCGACTTCTTGACGGACTGCGGGGAGTCGGCGTCGACCGGGACGCCGTGGCGCTCGCGACGCATGTCGACCACGGCGCCCACCGCGAGTGCCATCGTGATGCCCCAGCTCACCCACGACAGGAGCGAGCGCCAGGTGATGGGTTCGTTGCGGGTGCCGCGCAGCAGCGAGATCCCTGCCGAGATCGCGGCGACGAGTCCGGTGCTGAAGAGGTAGCGCATGCCCCTACGCTACCCGCCGCCCTCCGTCCCTCGCCCTGCCTTGACAACGCGAGGGCGGTGCTGGCAGGGCGCCCATGCAGGCGGGGTCGTTATCATGGGGGAGTCGCGGGTCACCCGCGGCCGCACACACCGTGTATCTACCGGCCGCCGGCCTCTCCGGCGGACAGCGGCGGCACCCGATATCGCGTCATCGACGCGCGAGAGCCATGACACACGTCACCGTCACCCCTCCTGCCCGCGCCCACGAGCCGAGCCTCTTCCGCCTCGCCGGCCTGCCCTACTTCCTGATCGCGTTCATCGCGCGACTGCCGTTCGCCATGATGGTCGTCGGCGTGCTCACCGTGGTGGTCTCGGCCCGCGGCTCCCTCGCCCTCGGCGGACTCACCTCCGCTGCGGTCGGACTGGGGACCGCCTGCTTCGGGCCGCTCCTGGGCGCCGCGGCCGATCGGTTCGGTCAGCGCGCTGTGCTTCTCGTGCTCGCGGTCGGCAACGCCGCCATGCTGCTGCTGTTCACCGCGGTCGTGTACGGCGAGGCCGCCGATGGGTTCGTCCTGCTCGCCGCGGTCGGCATCGGGGCGACGGCGCCCCAGGTGGCCCCGCTGTCCCGCTCGCGCCTGGTCACGCTGATCGTGGAGCGGATGCCGGAGGAGCGCCGCACCAGGACCGTGTCCGGAACGATGGCGTACGAGTCGGCGGCCGACGAGACCGTGTTCGTGTTCGGGCCGTTCCTGGTCGGCATCCTCGCGTCCGCTCTCGCGCCCTGGGCCCCGCTGGTGGGTGCGGCGGTCCTGACGCTGGTCTTCGTGGGAGCCTTCGCCCTGCACCCCAGCGGTCGCCAGGTGTCGCAGGACCGCGACGCGGACGGCCGTGCTCCCTCGGCCGTGTCCGAGCTGTTCCGCGCGCGACTGCTGATCGTGGTGCTCGGCATCCTGGGCGTCGGACTGTTCTTCGGCGCGATGCTCACCTCGCTCACGTCGTTCATGGCCGACCGCGGTGCGCCGGAGCAGGCCGGGCTGCTGTACGGCGTGATGGGCGTGGGATCGGCGGCGCTCGCCCTGGGCGTCGCGTGGCTCCCCGCCCGCTTCACGCTGCGGGCGCGGTGGCTCGTGTTCTCCGCGATCCTGCTCGCGGGCACGCTGCTCCTCGGGGTGGTCGACAGCCCCGCGGCCATGATGATCGCGCTGGCCGTGATGGGCATCGGCATCGGCCCCACCCTGGTCACGCAGTACAGCTTCGGCGCGGCACGCAGCCCACGCGGTCGGTCCGCGACGGTCATGACGATGCTCGGATCCGGTGTCGTCGTGGGTCAGTCCATCGGCGCGGCCGTGGCGGGCGAGCTCGCGGAGAGCGCGGGAACCGAGGCCGCGCTGGTGCTGCCCATGGTCGCCGCGGCCATCGCGTTCGGCGCGGGTATCGCGAACTGGGCCCTCAGCGGCGTGACGCATCGACGCGCGCCCGTCAAGCCCTGAGCGCAGATCGGCGAGCGCCGCGGTTCCTCGATAGCCTGGATGAAACCCCCAAGGAGCTCTCCGTGACCGCTGCTGACTTCGTCGTCGTCGCCAACCGCCTACCCGTCGACCGGGTGGTGGGCCCCGACGGCGAAGAGACCTGGCGCACCTCGCCGGGCGGTCTCGTGGCCGCCCTCGAGCCCATGATGCGCCGTGTGCACGGCGCCTGGGTCGGCTGGCCGGGGCAGCCCGACGTCGCGCTGGACCCGTTCGAGGCGGACGGCATCGATCTGATCCCCGTCGCTCTGAGCGCGGAGGAGGTCGCCGACTACTACGAGGGCTTCGCGAACGACACCATCTGGCCGCTCTACCACGACGTGATCGCGCCACCCCAGTACCACCGCGAGTGGTGGGAGGCGTACGTGACGGTGAACCGGCGCTTCGCGGAGGCGGCCGCGGCAGCCGTGGCGGAGGACGGCACCGTCTGGGTGCACGACTACCAGCTGCAGCTCGTACCGCAGATGGTGCGCGAGCTGCGACCCGACGTGACCATCGGCTACTTCCACCACATCCCGTTCCCCGCGCACGGCCTCTATGCGCAGTTGCCCTGGCGCGACCAGGTGCTGCGCGGCCTGCTCGGGGCGGACGTCATCGGCTTCCAGCGGGCTCAGGACGCGACCTACTTCCTCACGGCGGTGCGGCGTCGGCTGCGCTATGAGGTCAAGGGAGCCAACGTCGCCGTGCCCGAGGGCGGCGAGACCAGGACCGCGCTCGCCAAGGCGTTCCCGATCTCCATCGACACGGCGCCGTACCTGGAGCTCGCCGCGCGACCGGACGTCCGGGCGAGGGCGGCCGAGATCCGCGCGAGTCTCGGCAACCCCAAACGGATCCTGCTCGGGGTCGACCGCCTCGACTACACCAAGGGCATCGGTCACCGGATCAAGGCCTACGGCGAGCTCCTCGAGGACGGGCGCCTGGCCGTCGAAGACGTCACGCTCATCCAGGTCGCCAGCCCGAGCCGCGAGCGCGTGGACGCCTACGCCCACCTGCGCGACGAGATCGAGCTCGCGGTCGCCCGCATCAACGGCGACCACGACACGGTCGGACACTCCGCCATCCGCTACCTGCACCAGGGCTATCCCCGCGAGGAGATGGTGGCGCTCTACCTCGCGGCCGACGTGATGCTCGTGACCGCGCTCCGCGACGGCATGAACCTCGTGGCCAAGGAGTACATCGCGACGCGGACCGACAACCACGGCGTGCTGGTGCTGAGCGAGTTCACGGGTGCCGCCGACGAGCTGCGCCAGGCCGTCCGGGTCAACCCGCACGACATCGCCGGGCTCAAGGACGCCATCATGGAGGCCGTCGAGATGTCGCCCGCCGAGCAGGCGCGCCGCATGAGGTCGCTGCGGCGCCGCGTGCTCGACAACGACGTGAACGCCTGGTCGACCTCCTTCCTCGAGGCCCTCGCCGCGGTACGCGGTCGCTGAGCCCGCCCGATACCCGCACCTCGAACGGAGAACCCGTGACGCGCCCCTGGACCCCCGGAACCGCCGACGCCGACCTGACCGCGCTGGCCGCGACCCCCCGGCTCGTGGTGGCCCTCGACTTCGACGGCACGGCCTCGCCGCTCGTCGTCGACCCGATGGCCGCCAGGGCACATCCCGCGGTCGCCACCCAGATCGCCCGGCTCGCCGCGATGCGCGACACCGTCGTGGCCTTCGTCTCCGGCCGCAGCATGCACGACCTGCGTGAGATCACCGAGCACACGGACGACTCGGTGATCGCGCTCGCGGGGTCGCACGGCGCACAGTACTGGTTCCCCGGCGAAGGCGCGGCGGATGCGCCGGGTGCCCCCACGGCGGACGGTGCGCGCGAGGAGCTGTGGGCGGCCGCCCAGCCGATCATCGACCGCTACGAGGGGGCGGAGCTGGAGCCGAAGACGTTCGGCATGGGGGTGCACACGCGCCGCGCCGACCGCGAGACCGAGGAGCGCGTGTTCGCGGAGATCGACGCGCTGGTCGCCGAGCGGTTCCCGCACTGGCGTCGCCGCGCGGGCCATCGGGTGCTGGAGTTCTCGTCCCGGGCGGAGGGGAAGGATGCGGCGATGGCCGCGCTGCGGGAGCGCTTCGACGCGACGGGCATCCTCTTCGCGGGCGACGACGTGACCGATGAGGACGCCATGCGCGTGCTCGGGGAGGGCGACCTCGGCGTGCGCGTCGGCCCGGGGGAGAGCGCCGCGGCCCTGCGGGTGGATTCCCCGGAGCAGGTGGGCGCCCTGCTGGAGACGCTCGCCGACGAGCGGCAGGTCGCTCTCGGGGGCTGACCCTCCGGCTCCCGCTGCACGCGTGTGGACACCCCACAACAGATCGCCGCGCTTCTGGAGCCCGCGTGCGGACGAACGGGTGCTCGCGCAGGAATAGACTCTCGTCATGTCCTCGCATGATCCCTCCTCCAGCGCGCCCATCGACATCAAGCCCCGCAGCCGCGTCGTCACCGACGGCATCGAGGCCACGACCTCCCGCGGCATGCTCCGTGCCGTCGGCATGGGCGACGAGGACTGGGACAAGCCCCAGATCGGCATCGCGTCCAGCTGGAACGAGATCACGCCGTGCAACCTGAGCCTCGACCGTCTGGCACAGGGCGCGAAGGAGGGCGTGCACTCCGGCGGCGGCTACCCGCTGCAGTTCGGGACGATCTCGGTGTCGGACGGCATCTCGATGGGCCACGAGGGCATGCACTTCTCGCTCGTCTCGCGCGAGGTCATCGCCGATTCGGTCGAGACCGTGATGATGGCCGAGCGCCTCGACGGCTCCGTGCTCCTCGCGGGCTGCGACAAGTCGATCCCCGGCATGCTCATGGCCAGCGCCCGCCTCGATCTCTCCAGCGTGTTCCTCTACGCTGGATCGATCGCGCCGGGGTGGGTCAAGCTCTCGGACGGCACCGAGAAGGACGTCACGATCATCGACTCGTTCGAGGCGGTCGGCGCGTGCCGGGCCGGTCTCATGAGCGAGGAGGACCTCAAGCGCATCGAGTGCGCGATCGCTCCCGGTGAGGGGGCGTGCGGCGGCATGTACACCGCCAACACGATGGCGTCGGTCGCCGAGGCGCTCGGCCTCAGCCTTCCCGGCTCGGCTGCTCCGCCCGCGGCCGACCGCCGTCGCGACTACTTCGCGCACCGCTCCGGCGAGGCCGTGGTGAACCTGCTCCGCCAGGGCATCACGACCCGCGACATCCTCACGAAGGAGGCGTTCGAGAACGCGATCGCGCTCGCGATGGCCCTCGGCGGCTCCACGAACGTGGTGCTCCACCTGCTCGCGATCGCCCGCGAGGCCGAGGTCGAGCTGAGCCTCCACGACTTCAACCGCATCGGCGACCGCGTGCCGCACGTGGCCGACATGAAGCCGTTCGGCAAGTACGTGATGAACGACGTCGACCGTCACGGCGGCATCCCCGTCATCATGAAGGCCATGCTCGACGAGGGCCTGCTGCACGGCGACGCGCTCACCGTGACGGGCAAGACGCTCGCCGAGAACCTCGCCGACCTCGACCCGCAGCCGATCGACGGCGAGGTCATCCACACCTTCGACAACCCCATCCACGCGACGGGCGGCCTCACGATCCTCCACGGCTCGCTCGCCCCGGAGGGTGCCGTGGTCAAGACCGCCGGATTCGACGCGGCCGTGTTCGAGGGACCGGCGCGTGTGTTCGAGCGCGAGCGTGCGGCGATGGACGCGGTCGCCGAGGGCTCGATCGAGCCGGGCAGTGTCATCGTCATCCGTTACGAGGGCCCCAAGGGCGGACCGGGCATGCGGGAGATGCTCGCTATCACCGCGGCCATCAAGGGCGCTGGGCTCGGAAAAGATGTACTACTCTTGACGGACGGACGATTCTCAGGCGGCACAACCGGCCTGTGCATCGGCCACATAGCACCCGAAGCGGTGGACGCTGGTCCCATCGCCTTCGTGCGCGATGGTGATCTGATACGGGTCGATATCGCAGCTCGCTCTCTCGACCTACTCGTCGACGAGGCGGAGCTCGCCTCCCGCCGCTCTGGCTGGGAGCCGCTTCCCCCGCGCTACACCCGAGGCGTTCTTGCCAAGTACTCGCGCCTCGTGCGGTCCGCCGCCGAGGGAGCGACCACCGGCTGACCCGGATGCATCGGCATCCGGCGTCCTCCACAGTTCACCAGAAGGAAAGTCATGACTGCTGACACCGTCTCGGCCGTGCCGAGGCCGCCCGCCCGTTCATCCGCCCCGGAGATCACCGGTGCCGAGGCCGTCGTGCGCTCGCTCGAGCTGCTCGGCGTCACCGACGTCTTCGGTCTCCCCGGTGGCGCGATCCTGCCGGTGTACGACCCGCTCATGGACGCGTCGCAGCTGCGCCACATCCTGGTGCGCCACGAGCAGGGCGCCGGTCATGCGGCCGAGGGGTACGCGTCCGCGTCGGGCAAGGTCGGCGTGTGCATCGCCACCTCCGGTCCCGGCGCGACGAACCTCGTCACCGCGATCGCCGACGCCTACATGGACTCGGTGCCGCTGCTGGCGATCACCGGCCAGGTGTTCTCGACCCTGATGGGGACGGACGCGTTCCAGGAGGCCGACATCGTGGGCATCACGATGCCGATCACGAAGCACTCGTTCCTGGTGAAGGACGCGGCGGACATCCCCGGCGCGATCGCGGCCGCCTACGAGATCGCCGGCACCGGTCGTCCCGGTCCCGTGCTCGTGGACATCACGAAGGATGCGCAGCAGGCGGTCGCCCCGTTCGTGTGGCCGCCCAAGATCGACCTGCCCGGCTACCGCCCGGTCACCAAGGCGCACGGCAAGCAGATCCAGGCCGCGGCCGCCCTGCTCGCCGAGGCCAAGAAGCCGGTGCTGTACGTCGGCGGCGGCGTCGTGCGCGGTCGTGCGGCCGCCGAGCTGCTGGAGCTCGCGGAGTCCACGGGCGCCCCCGTGGTGACCACGCTGATGGCTCGCGGCGCCTTCCCCGACTCCCACGCGCAGCACCTGGGCATGCCCGGCATGCACGGCACCGTTCCGGCGGTGCTGGCGCTGCAGGAGGCCGACCTCATCGTGTCGCTCGGCGCGCGCTTCGACGACCGCGTGACGGGCAAGGCGGCGCTGTTCGCTCCGCACGCCAAGGTCGTGCACGTGGACATCGACCCCGCGGAGATCTCGAAGATCCGCACGGCCGATGTGCCGATCGTGGGCGACGTGCGTGACGTGCTGACCGACCTCGATGCCGCATTCCGCGGTGCGACGGGTGGCGCGAAGCCCGACATCGAGGAGTGGTGGTCGTACCTCGACGGCCTCCGCAACGAGTTCCCGCTCGGCTACGCGCCGACGACCGACGGGCTGCTGGCGCCGCAGTACGTGATCCAGCGCATCGGCGAGCTCACCGGACCGGAGGGCATCTTCGCCTCGGGCGTGGGGCAGCACCAGATGTGGGCCGCGCAGTTCATCAAGTACGAGCGTCCGAACGCGTGGCTCAACTCCGGGGGAGCCGGCACCATGGGCTACTCGGTCCCCGCGGCGATGGGGGCCAAGGTCGCCGAGCCGGAACGCCAGGTCTGGGCGATCGACGGCGACGGCTGCTTCCAGATGACCAACCAGGAGCTCGCGACCTGCGCGATCAACAACATCCCGATCAAGGTCGCCATCATCAACAACTCCTCGCTGGGCATGGTGCGGCAGTGGCAGACGCTGTTCTACGACGGCCGCCACTCCAACACCGACCTGAACACCGGGCACGGCACGGTCCGCATCCCCGACTTCGTCAAGCTCGCAGAGGCGTACGGCTGCCTCGCGATCCGTGTGGAGAAGGAGGAGGAGGTCGACGCGGCCATCCAGCTCGCTCTCGACACGAACGACCGCCCCGTGGTGATCGACTTCGTGGTGAGCGCCGACTCCATGGTGTGGCCGATGGTGCCGCAGGGCGTCAGCAACAGCTATGTCCAGTACGCGCGCGACCACGCGCCCGCCTTCGACGAGGAGGACTGAGCCATGTCGACCCACGTGCTGAGCCTGCTGGTGGAGAACACCCCCGGCCTGCTGACCCGCGTCGCGGGGCTCTTCGCCCGCCGCGGCTTCAACATCGACTCCCTCGCGGTCGGCGTGACGGAGGTGCCGGGGATCTCCCGCATCACGGTCGTCGTCGACGTCGAGGAGCTTCCGCTCGAGCAGGTCACCAAGCAGCTGAACAAGCTGATCAACGTGATCAAGATCGTCGAGCTCGACCCGACCACCTCGGTGCAGCGCGAGCACATGCTCGTGAAGGTGCGCACCGACAACGCCACCCGGTCGAACGTGATCGAGGTCGTGAATCTGTTCCGCGCGTCGGTCGTCGACTACGCCTCCGACGCCCTGGTGATCGAGGTCACCGGCGACAAGGGCAAGGTCGAGGCGCTGCTGCGTGCGCTGGAGCCCTTCGGCATCAAGGAGATCGCCCAGTCCGGTCTCCTGGCCATCGGCCGCGGCGGCAAGAGCATCACCGAGCGCGTCCTGCGCGGCTGACCATTCCCACTCTTCCGAACCACAATCAAGGAGAAACACACCGTGAGCACCGAGATCTTCTACGACGACGACGCCGACCTGTCCCTGATCCAGAGCAAGAAGGTCGCGATCGTCGGCTACGGCTCGCAGGGTCACGCCCACGCGCAGAACCTGCGCGACTCGGGCGTCGAGGTCGCGATCGCCCTCAAGGAGGGCTCCAAGTCCGCCGCGAAGGCGGAGGAGGCCGGCTTCCCGGTCAAGACCGTCGCCGATGCGACCGAGTGGGCCGACGTCATCATGATCCTCGCGCCGGACCAGCACCAGCGCACGATCTACAGCGAGTCGATCGCCCCGAACCTGACCGCGGGCAAGACCCTCGCGTTCGCGCACGGGTTCAACATCCGCTTCGGCTACATCGACGCCCCCGAGGGTGTCGACGTGATCCTGGTCGCCCCGAAGGCGCCCGGTCACACGGTGCGCCGCGAGTTCGTCGCCGGTCGCGGCATCCCGGACATCATCGCGGTCGAGCGCGATGCGTCCGGCAAGGCGTGGGACCTCGCGCTGTCGTACGCCAAGGCGATCGGCGGCACCCGGGCCGGCGTCATCAAGACCACGTTCACCGAGGAGACCGAGACCGACCTCTTCGGTGAGCAGGCCGTGCTCTGCGGTGGCATGAGCCACCTGGTGCAGGCGGGCTTCGAGACGCTCGTCGAGGCCGGGTACCAGCCGCAGATCGCCTACTTCGAGGTGCTGCACGAGCTGAAGCTCATCGTCGACCTGATGTGGGAGGGCGGCATCGCCAAGCAGCGCTGGTCGATCTCCGACACGGCTGAGTTCGGCGACTACGTCTCCGGACCGCGCGTGATCGACGAGCGCGTCAAGGAGAGCATGAAGGGCGTGCTGTCCGACATCCAGTCCGGCGCGTTCGCGAAGCGCTTCATCGAGGACCAGGACAACGGCGCCGAGGAGTTCCTCGCGCTGCGTGCCAAGGAGGAGCAGCACCCGATCGAGGCCACCGGCAAGGAGCTGCGGTCACTGTTCGCCTGGAAGCAGCAGGATGAGGACTACGTGGACGGCAGCGCCGCGCGCTGAGTCGATCGTCGAAGGAACGGGCGTCCCCTCGGGGGCGCCCGTTTCGCGTTTCCCGACCTCATTCGTCCGTCAAACATCCGATGTCTATGCCAGGATGGGAGGCATGCGACAGGAATGGTTTGATCACGCCCGCTTCGGGATGTTCGTGCACTTCGGGCTGTACAGCGGCGCGGCGCGGCACGAGTGGGTGCAGAACTATGAACGCCTCACCGACGAGGACTACCGCCCGTACTTCGAGAACTTCGACCCCGATCTGTTCGATGCGGCCGCCCTGGCCAGGACGGCCAAGGAGAGCGGGATGGGCTACGTCGTGCTCACGACCAAGCACCACGACGGCTTCTGCCTGTGGGACTCCGCGCTCACGGATTTCACGTCGGTGTCGGCCGTCGGGCGCGACCTCGTGCGCGAGTACGTCGACGCGCTGCGCGCCGAGGGGCTCAAGGTGGGGCTGTACCACTCGGTGATCGACTGGCACCACCCGGACTTCACGGTGGACTGGAACCACCCCCGCCGCGACGACGAGAACGCGCACGCGCTCAACGAAGGTCGCGACATGTCGCGGTACCGCGCGTATCTGCACGGGCAGGTGCGCGAGCTGCTGACCGCGTACGGCGACATCGACTACCTGTTCTTCGACTTCACCTACCCCGAGGAGAAGGACGGCTGGGCCGGCAAGGGGCCCGGGGACTGGGACGCCGAGGCGCTGCTCGCTCTGTGCCGCGAGCTGCAGCCGGAGATGCTGGTGAACGACCGCCTGGGCATCCCCGCCGACTTCGTCACCCCGGAGCAGTACCAGCCGACCGCGCCACTCCTGCGCGACGGCGAGCCCCTGGTGTGGGAGGCCTGCCAGACCCTCAACGGATCGTGGGGATACCACCGCGACAACACCGATCAGAAGTCGCCGACGCTGCTGGTGCAGATGCTGGTCGACTCGGTCTCGATGGGGGGCAACATGCTGCTCAACATCGGTCCGGACGGCCGCGGGGCGATCGCGCCGCGGGATGCCGGGACACTCGCGGAGATCGGGGAGTGGATGCGGCTGCACGAGCGCGCGGTCATCGGCGCAGGGCACGCCCCGTTCACCCCGCCGCGCGAGGGCGTGTACACGCTGCGGGGCGACCGCCTCTACCTCAGCCTGTTCAGCTGGCCGCTCGGGTTCGTGCACCTTCCCGGGCTCGCCGACCGCGTGACGTACGCGCGCCTGCTGAACGACGGCTCGTGGCTGCCCACCTCGGTGTCCGACCCCGAGCAGCAGGCGGATCTGATGACCCCCGCCGGCGAGGCCGAGGGGACGCTCACGGTGCATCTGCCCGTGCGTCGTCCCGACGTGCTGGTGCCGGTGATCGAGCTGCGCCTGCGCGCGGAGTGAGCGGGCGGTGGCGGCGGCTCAGGCCGTCGCCACCGGGATCTCCACGCCTTCGAGCGCCAGCCGCGCGGCGCCGTACAGGATCGCGTCCGCGCCCGTGGTCGCCGCCTCGATGCGCAGGCGCTGCGTGGCCAGGGGGTGGCAGGCCTCGTAGACCCGGCTGCGGACGGCCGCGATGAACGGCTCCGAGGCGCTCATGCTGCCCGTCAGGAACACGGCGTGCGGGTTGAAGAAGTTCACGACACCGGAGAGCGCCTGACCCAGGTGCGTGCCCGCCGTGCGGACGAGCGTGGTCGCGACGGGATCGGCGTCGCGCGCGAGCGTGAGCACGTCGGCGGTCGTGGCGACGGCGGTGTTGCCGCGCTCGTGCATCTGTCGCACGAGGCTGGCACCGCTGGCCACGGTCTCCAGGCATCCGGTGTTGCCGCACGAGCAGGGGATGTCGCCGCTGCCGTCGATGCGGGTGTGGGTGATGTCGCCCGCCGCGGCCGTCGCGCCGCGGTGCACGTGACCGTCGACGATGATGCCGCTGCCGATCGCGGTCCCCGCCTTCACGGTGATGCTGTGCTGTCCGTGACCGAGCTGCTCCCGATGCTCGCCGAGCGCCGCGAGGTTCGCGTCGTTGTCGACGACGACGGGAACGCCGTAGCGTTCGGCGAGGTGCTCGCCTACGCGGAAGCCCGGCCATCCCGGCATGCGCGAGGGCTGGTCGACGGATCCCGTGGCGATGTCGACCGGGCCGGGGAGACTGACCCCGATCGCGTGCACCCTGGTGTCTGCCACGAGGCGGTCGAACACCTCGGCGACCCGCGCGAGCGTGGCCTCCGGGCCGTCGGCGACGTCGATCGCGATCGTCTCGCTGTCGAGCAGCGCACCGCTCAGGTCGTGCCGTCCCACGCGGGCGTGCTTTCCGCCCAGGTCGGCGGAGAGCACGAGGCCGTCGGAGGCGATCTGCAGCACGCGGGGCCGGCGACCGCCGCGCGAGGTGCCGGCTCCGGCCTCCTGCAGCACGCCGGCGTCGAGCAGCGCCTGCACGCGGAGTCCGACCGTGGACGCGGCGACGCCCATCGTCGCCGCCAGCTCCGAGCGGGAGCGGGCCTGACCGCGCGCGACGAGGTCGAGGATGCGCCGCGTGTGCGGGTCGTCGACGGGGGTGTCGGCGGGGTTCGTCATGGGAGCCCTTCGTCTCGGAGCATCGTCAGCGTAGCGGGGGAGTGTCGTGTTTCGGGGAGGTGACGCCGTATCACCGTCCGATAAACATCGGATGTTCAGCTTGCGGCACTCCCCGAACTATGAAAGCCTCACTTCATACGAAATCCTATTAGGTTAATTCGACCCGCGAAATAACCTTTCCCTTCTCAGGAGGCATTCAATGAAGAAGTTGCGTGTGGGGGCTGTCGCCGCTGTCACGGGCGTCGCCGTGGCGATGACCGGTTGTGCCAGCACGGGCGGCTCCGGAGGCTCCGCCGACGGCGACACCATCGTCGTCGACATGTGGGCGGGCAGCGAGTCCGACGTCGATGCGCTCGAGGCGCAGATCGAGTTCGCGCAGAAGCAGAACCCCGACATCACCATCAAGCTGCAGACGTCGCCCTGGAGCGACTTCTTCACGAAGCTGACGACCAACATGGCCAGCGGCAACATGGCGTGCATCACGGGGATGAGCGGCGCGCAGCTCGGCGGTTACACGGGCGGCTTCCGCGAGCTGAGCGAGAAGGACCTCGAGACGGCCGGGATCGACTGGTCGGAGTTCAACCCGAGCGCCGACGGCATCCTCAGCTTCGAGGGCAAGGTCTACGGCGTGCCGTTCGACGTGGCCACCATGCTCGTCTACTACAACCAGGACATGCTGACCGCCGCCGGTGCCGCCACGCCGGAGATCGGCTGGACGTTCGACGACTTCTCCGCGATCGCCGCCGACGCCACGAAGGACGGCAAGTACGGCTTCGGCATGGGCATGGGCGGCTACCAGTGGATGTCGATGCCCATCGCGTACTCCGCCACGCAGCCGGCCTCCGAGGACGGCACGCTGCACATCGACGACGACGCGTTCGTCGACGCGGCCACCTGGTACGCCGGGCTGGTCACCGAGCAGAAGGTCGCGGCGCCCGTCGCCTCGGCCTCCGACACGGGCTGGGGCGAGAACCAGTACACCGGCGCCAACGCGGCCATGGCCGTCGACGGCACCTGGAACGCGGTCAGCTACCTCAACAACGAGTCCGGCTTCGCCGCCGGCATGGTGCCGCTGCCCGCGGGCGTCGACGGCAACCCCGGACCGATCCTCGGCTCGGGCTACGGCATCGCCGCCAACTGCAAGAACCCGGAGGCCGCGCTGAAGGTCCTCGGCTCGCTGGTGGGTGAGGACGCGCAGGACTACATCGCGTCGTCCGGCCGCTCGTACCCCGCGCGCACCTCCTCGCAGCCGCTGTACTTCGAGTCGATCGACGAGCAGTACCGCGACCAGGTGCAGTCGGTGTTCGAGGCCGCGTTCGCCGACACCGTGCCGCTGTACATGACCAAGAGCTGGCAGAAGCTCGACAGCTACATCCAGCCCAACCTCGTCAGCGTCTACAACGGCCAGATGACGATGGAGGAGCTGCTGTCGAACGCCCAGGCGCAGTTCGGCGAGTGACCCGGCTCCGGCCGCCGCAGCAGTAACAGAGAAAGACAAGAGATGACGATCACGACGACACGTCGAGGATCGCTCGCCAAGGTCGAGGGCCGCCAGGCGCTGGGTTTCGCAAGCCCGGCCCTGGTGGGCCTCGCCCTGTTCACGATCGTGCCCGTCGGGCTGTCGATCGTGATGAGCGTCTTCGACTGGCCGACCTTCGGCGAGCGGACCTTCAACGGGGTGGACAACTACGTCAAGCTGTTCACCAGCAGCCCCGACTTCTGGCCGGCGCTGCGGAACTCGGCGGTGTACACGCTGCTGTACGTGCCGCTGAGCGTCGCCCTCTCGCTCGTGCTCGCTCTCGGACTCGGACCGCGGATCCGCGGTCGCGGCGCCCTGCGCGTGCTCTTCTTCATCCCGGTCGTGACGCCGATGGTCGCCAACGTGCTGGTGTGGAAGATGATGCTGCAGCCGCAGGGCCTCTTCAACGGCCTCTCGGTCAGCTGGTTCGGGATCGAGCTGCCGAACTTCCTCGCCGATCCCTCCTGGGCCATGATCATGGTCGTCGTGATGAGCGTCTGGCAGGGCCTCGGCTACAACATGCTGATCTTCTCGGCGGCTCTCGAGCAGCTCCCCGAGAGCGTGCTCGAGGCGGCCAGCATCGATGGCGCGCAGGGCTTCCGCCGCGTGTGGAGCATCATCATCCCGATGATCTCGCCGTCGATCTTCTTCGCCACCATCATGACGATGATCACCTCGCTGCAGGTGTTCGTGCAGCCGCAGATGCTCACCGGCGGCGGCCCGGGCAACGCCACCAAGCCGCTCGTGATGTACATCTGGGAGCAGGGCTTCACGTTCGGCGACCTCGGCCTCGCGGCCGCCGCCGCCTGGATCCTGTTCGCCATCATCATCGCGATCACCGGCCTCCAGTTCGCCGCGCAGAAGAAGTGGGTGCACTATGAGCACTGAGACCCTCGTCCGCCCCGCCGGCATCGCTCCGCGCCGCGACCGCGACCGTGAGCGCGAGAAGGCTCGGGGAGCCTCCACGACTCCGGGTGCCCGCCTCCGTCTGGTGCTCGCGCACGTCTGCATCTACATCGCCGCGCTCATCTTCATCGCGCCGCTCGTGTACGCGTTCTTCTCGGCCCTCAAGCCGAACTCCGAGATGTTCTCCATGCCGCCGACGCTCGTCGGCTCGGAGATCCGCTGGAGCAACTTCGTCGACGTGTTCGCCTACGGGCCGTTCCTGACGTACATCATGAACTCGTTCATCGTGGCGGTCGGCGGCACGCTGGTCGTGCTGGTGGTCTCGACCACCGCCGGGTACGCGTTCGGGCGGCTGCGGTGGAAGGGGCGCGACGCCGTGTTCGTGCTCTTCCTCGCCACGCTCATGGTGCCGGCCGAGGTGCTCGTGATCCCGATGTTCCAGGTCATGCAGTGGTTCAACTGGGTCGACACATACCAGGCGCTCATCCTGCCGTTCGCATTCGGCGCCTTCGGGACCTTCCTCATGCGGCAGTTCTTCCGCGGGATCCCCTATGAGCTGGAGGAGGCGGCACGCGTCGACGGCGCCGGTCCCGTCCGGTCGTTCCTGCAGATCATCCTCCCGCTGTCGAAGTCGGCCGTCGCCGTGCTCGCGGTGTTCACGTTCCTGTCGTTCTGGAACAGCTACCTGTGGCCGCTGATCGTGACGGTCGACTACAACGCCCACGGCACGCTGCCGGTCGGACTGGCCAGCTTCGCCGGTCTCACCGGCACCCGCTGGGACCTGCAGATGGCGGCGGCGATCATCTCGATGATCCCGACCACCGTGCTCGTGATCGTGCTGCAGAAGCACCTGGTCAAGGGCATCGCGATGGCAGGACTGGGCGGACGCTGAGCATGATCGGTCAGGAACAGGGCGCCACTGTGCCCATCGACGGTCGACCGCGTCCGCGAACCGGGCTGGCGGGGATCGACATCGGCGGCACCAAGATCGCCGCGCTCGTCGTGGGGGAGGACGGCTCCGTCGTCGCCCGCGGCAGCGTGCCGGCCCCTGCCGCCCTGGGCGGAGCGGCCATGGCCGATGCCG
>NZ_SSDM01000307.1:0-987 GCF_004794375.1 Microbacterium sp. K35
GCACCGCCACGGTGCGCCGTGCGAACACGTCGCCCGCGTCGAGCTCCGGCACGAGCTGGAAGACGCTGGCGCCCAGCACCTCGTCGCCCGCGATCAGCGCGCGCTGCACCGGCGCCGCGCCACGCCAGGCGGGCAGCAGGGAGAAGTGCAGGTTGATCCATCCGGCGTCCGGCGTCGACAGCAACGGCTCGCGCACGAGCCCGCCGTAGGCGACGATCACGCCCAGCTCGGGCTCGAGCGCGGCGATCTCCGCGGTCACCGCGTCATCCAGACGGGCCGCCCGGATGACCGGGAGGCCCCGTTCTGCGGCAGCCTGGGCGACGGGCGACGGCGTCAGCACGCGCTTGCGGCCGAGCGGCGCATCCGGTCTCGTCACCACCGCGGCGATGTCGTGCTCCGCAGCGAGGCGATGGAGTGTGGGCACGGCAGCGGAGGGCGTGCCGGCGAAGACGAGGCGCATGAAGGTTCTCCGGAAGGGGTCAGAGCTCTGGATCGAGGATATCGAGGCGCACCGTGAGCGCGCTCCGGGCCGCGCGCGCTCGGCCCCGCCGTCCGTTCACGGCCTCCGCCACCACGGCTGCGCGCAGGACGGTAGCCACCCGCACCCCGGCGCCGTAGTCGAAGCGGACCAGGGCGCGCACGCGCGGAGGGTCGTCGTCGCCCTCGACGGGGACGGGGCCGAGCACCGCGTCGGACGGCAGCGACAGCTCCCCGAGAGCGGCAAGAGCGCGGGCGACCGCGGCCGACGTGCCCTCCACGAGCGCGACGCGCGCGGCGGGCGGCATGTGCAGCGGGGCGCGGTTCTCCAGCTCCGAGCGCGCGTAGCCCGCCTGGTTCCACGTCGCGAGGGCCTTGGCGACCGCGCCGTCCACCCCCACCAGATGCACCGGAGCCCCGGGGGCGGCCAGCGCGGCAGCGTTCGACCACCAGCGCAGACACGCCTCGCCGATCCGCAGGTCGGGCGACTGCAGCATGCGCGGCCCGTCC
>NZ_SSDM01000308.1:0-6725 GCF_004794375.1 Microbacterium sp. K35
TGCCGCGCGGCGGGCCGTCCGCCCGGCATCCGTGCGGCGCCGTGAGATCATGGATCCGACATGTCGATTGAACAACAACCGAGCCTGCCCCCTGTGCTCCGCCCCGCGAACCCGCCCCGGCGCGAGCTTTCCGAACTGGCCTCCCGATTCGCCGCCACCGTGCGCGGCGACGCCACCGGAGTGTCCCTGAGCGGCATCACTCTCGCCACCGCGGATCTTCGCCGCGGTGAGGCCTTCGTCGCGATCCAGGGCGTGAACCGCCACGGAGCCGACTTCGCGGCGACCGCTGCCGAGAAGGGCGCGGTCGCGGTCATCACCGACGAGCGCGGCGCGGAGATCGCCGCGGACGCCGGCCTGCCCGTCCTCGTGGTGGACGATCCGCGCGCCGTGCTGGGCGACCTGAGCGCCTGGGTCTACGGCACCGGGGCGGACGACCCCCTGCCGCTGCTCTTCGCGACGACGGGCACCAACGGCAAGACGAGCGTCTCCCACCTCCTGGAGGGCATCCTCGAGCAGATGGGCGTGGTCACGGGGCTGTCGTCGACGGCCGAGCGCCACATCGCGGGCGAGGTCATCGTGTCGCGGCTCACCACGCCGGAGGCGTCGGAGATGCACGCGCTCCTGGCGCTGATGCGCGAGCGGCACGTGGAAGCGGTCGCGGTCGAGGTGAGCGCGCAGGCGCTGTCCCGCCACCGCGTCGACGGGATCCGGTTCGATGTCGCCGGCTTCACGAACCTCAGCCACGACCACCTCGACGACTACGCCGACATGGAGGAGTACTTCGAGGCGAAGCTGCCGCTGTTCCGTCCCGATCGCGCGGTCCGCGGCGTGATCTGCCTCGACTCCCCCTCCGGCGCGCTGGTCGTCGATCGCGCGGAGATCCCCGTCGTCACGGTCGGCACGCCGTCGATCGCCGCCGATCCCGATGCCGCGGCCCGCGCGGACTGGGTGGTCGTGATCGACGAGGAGCGCGCCGCCGGCACCACCTTCACGATGAGCGGCCCTGCCGGAACCCTCACCACCACGGTGCCGGTGATCGGTCCGCACATGGCCGCCAATGCCGCGCTCGCGATCGTCATGCTGCTGGAGGGCGGGTACGCGTGGGAGCGGATCACCGACGCGCTCGGCCGCGACGGCGGCATCCACGCCTACCTCCCCGGCCGTACGCAGCTCGTCTCCGGCGACCGCGGACCGGCGGTGTTCGTGGACTTCGGGCACTCGCCGGACGCCTTCGAGAAGACCCTCGCCGCCGTGCGCCGGGTCACCCCCGGAAAGGTGCTGATGCTGTTCGGCGCGGATGGCGACCGCGACGCCAGCAAGCGCTTCGACATGGCGCGCACGGCCGTGGAGGGCAGCGACATCCTCGTCGTGACCGATCACCACCCGCGCTTCGAAGACCCGGCGTCCATCCGGGCGACCCTCGTGGAGGGCGCGCGCCGGGCACGACCCGACGCGGAGATCCACGAGTACTCCCCACCGGAGGCGGCGATCGTCGCGGCGGTCGGCCTGGTGGGCGACGGCGACGCGATCCTGTGGGCGGGTCCCGGGCATCAGGACTACCGGGACATCCGCGGCGTGCGCACCCCGTACTCGGCGCGTGAGCTGTCCCGCCGCGCGCTGAAGGCCGCCGGATGGCCGGTCCCGGAACCGCGCTGGCCTGTGCCCTACCCGGACGAGGACTGACCGCCGCCCGGTGCAGCGCCGCGCTGCATCGGGCGCCCTCGGCGGCCGCGCCGTCAGCTCGCGGCGATAAGCCGATCGGCCGTGCGCCGTGCCCAGTCCTCGGCCTCTGCGAGCGTCTCGACCGTGAGGGTGCTCGGTGCCTCGTGCTGGTCGACGACCGCGGAGATCGTGTCGACGATGCCGAGGAAAGACAGGCGTCCCTCGTGAAACGCGTCGACGGCCTGCTCGTTGGCGGCGTTGTACACGGCCGGGAAGGTGCCGCCCGCGCGTCCGACCGCCTTGGCGAGTGCGACGGCCGGGAAGGCCTCGCCGTCGAGCGGCTCGAAGGTCCACGAGCTCGCGGTCGTCCAGTCCAGGGGACGACCCACGCCGCCGATGCGGTGCGGCCAGTCCAGGCCGAGGGAGATCGGCAGACGCATGTCCGGCGGGGACGCCTGTGCGATGGTGGACCCGTCGATGAACTCGACCATGGAGTGCACGATCGACTGCGGGTGCACGACCACCTCGATGTCGTCGTAGGCCACGTCGAACAGCAGGTGCGCCTCGATCACCTCGAGCCCCTTGTTGACGAGGGTGGCGGAGTTCGTCGTGACCGTCCTGCCCATGTTCCAGGTGGGGTGCGCGAGCGCCTGCCCCGGTGTGACCTCGGTGAGCTCACTGCGCGTGCGTCCGCGGAACGGTCCGCCCGACGCGGTCACCACCAGGCGTCGCACCTCGTCATGCGTCCCGGAGCGGAGCGCCTGTGCGAGGGCGGAGTGCTCGGAGTCGACGGGGACGATCTGCTCGGGGGCGGCCGCCGCCAGCACCAGATCTCCCCCGACGATCAGCGACTCCTTGTTCGCGAGGGCGAGCGTGCGGCCCGCCTGCAGCGCGGCGAGCGTGGAGCCGAGTCCGATCGAGCCGGTGATGGCGTTGAGCACCACATCGGCCTCGACGTCCCGCACGAGCTGTTCCGCTTCGACGGCTCCGAGGGCCGTGTCCTCCACCTGGAACTGCTCCGCCTGCTCTGTCAGCAGCTCGCGGTTGGAGCCCGCGGCGAGCCCGACGAGCTCGAACCGGCGCGGGTTGGCGCGGATCACGTCCAGCGCCTGGGTGCCGATGGAACCGGTGGAGCCGAGGACGATGACGCGACGCATGACGCCAGCCTAGGACACGGCCGCCGTCGCGCCCGCGCTACTGCTGCGCCTGCACCGGGGTCGTGGCGAGGATGTCGACGACGAACACGAGGCTCTCGTTCTGCAGTTCGTTGCCCTCGCTCGCACCGTAGCCGTCGGACGGGGGCATCACGACGAGCACCTGCGAGCCGACCTTCTGACCTTCGAGCGCCTTCTGGAATCCGGTGACCACTCCCGTGGTCTGGAACTGCGCCGGCGCCGCGTCGCGACTCCAGCTCGAGTCGAACTCCTTGCCGTCGGACCACTTGACCCCGAGGTACTGCACGACGACCAGGTCGCCCGAGGCGACCGTCGCTCCGTCACCCTGCTTGAGCACGGCGACCTGGGTCTCGGCCGGCGCATCGCCGTCCGGGATCGTGATGCTGGGCTTGCCGTCGTCGTCCAGCTTCACCTCGGGCATGCCGGGGGTCGGGTCGACCGGCGTGCCGGTGGCGACCTCGGGCAGTTGCTCGACGGCCTCTGCGTACACGACCTTGTTCGTCCCGCCCTCGCCGAAGACCTCGCCTGGAAGGGCGAGGACGACCTGCGTTCCGATCGGCTGGCACTCGAGAGCGGCGATGAAGAGAGATGCACTGTTCTGGTCGAGAAGGACGGGAGCCTCACCACCCTCGCTTCGTGCCGAGGAATCGACGACTTCACCTGTCGACGCTTCCACGATCTGGTACTTCACCCCGACGAGGTCATTCGCGACGACTTCGTCACCTGTGCCCTCAGCGATCACCGTTCGCTCCACATCGGCGAAGGCCGCATCAGCTGGCACTTTGACGACGGCATCGAGCCCCTCGCCCTGAACGTCAATGGAATCCGAGGTCTTGCCCGGCTGCGCGTCGAGCAGACACCCACTCGAAGCGGACGGGTCGGGGGTGCCCGAGCTCTCCGGCGAACCGCTGCCGGAGCAGCCGGCGAGCAGGAGGGTCGCCGCGGCGACGGTGGACAGGACGATGAGCGGACGCTTGCGCACAGTGAGACCTCGGGATCGCGGGCGGGACACTCCATCCTGCCCCATCGCCCTTTGCCCTCCCTGGGAGGTGGGGCGCGAGTCTTCATTCCCACGTCGGCATGGGGCCGGGAGTATCCTGCTCTGATGACCTCTGAGCAGTCCGTCGAGCCCGAACCCGCCTCAGAGGACACGCCGAAGCCGCGCCATGCGGGCTTCACGTACGCGCTCGGTCGCAGCCTGATCGCCCCGCTCGCGCGGCTGATCTACCGTCCCCGGATCGAGGGCCGCGAGAACGTCCCCACCACCGGTCCGGTGATCTTCGCGAGCAACCACCTGTCGTTCATCGACTCGATCGCCATCCCGGTCGCGGCACCGCGGCCCGTGCACTTCCTTGCGAAGTCGAGCTATTTCGAGGGGACCGGATTCAGCGGCCGCCTCACCAAGACCTTCTTCGAGGCGATCGGCGCGATCCCCGTCCGGCGCGGCGCGGGTCAGGCAGCACTCGACGCGCTCGATCTGCAGCGGCAGCTGCTCGAGGAGGGCCTCGCGGTCGCGCTGTACCCCGAGGGGACCCGTTCCACCGACGGTCGCCTGTACAAGGGCCGGACGGGCGTGGCGTTCCTGGCCCTGCAGACGGGCGCACCGGTGGTCCCGGTGGGACTCATCGGCACCGACAAGGTGATGCCGGTGGGCGCGAAGATGCCGACGCTCTCCGAACGCGTGACGGTGCGGTTCGGCGAGCCGCTCGACCTGTCCCCCCACGGACCCGCTACCAGCGGACGCGCACGGCGGCTCGCGACCGACGAGATCATGGCCGCGATCCATGCCCTGTCCGGTCAGGAACTGGCGGGCACCTACAACGAGGCTCCGGCCCAGGGCACCATCGAGAAGATCAAGCAGGCGCTCCCGCACGAGCGCCGCTGAGTAGCGCTGAGCGTGAACCCCGGACCCTCCCGGTAGCGGCGACCACGTGTCCCCTCCCGGGCGAGGAGTCCAACAGCGGTTGCCCCTCCGCCGCGGGGGTCACGCGCTCGCGGTGACCGTGGCCTCGTGCCGCACCGGGAAGTTGACCGAGTTCGCGATGAAGCACCACTCGTTCGCCTGGGCGTGCGCCCGCTCTGCCGCCTCGATCATGGACGGATCGGCGACCACGACCTCCGGGGAGAGCGTCACCTCGACGAATGATCCCCCTCCTGCCCCGTTCTCGCGCATCAGCCCGCGCGCGCTGTCGCGGTAGGAGACGACCACGACGCCGGCGGTGACGCAGGCGTGCAGATACGACAGCAGGTGGCACTCGGAGAGCGAGGCCAGCAGGAGGTCTTCGGGGTTCCAGCGGGAGGGGTCTCCGCGGAACGGCTTGTCGGACGAGGCCAGCAGCGCGGGCTTGCCCTCGATCTCGATGGTGACGTCGCGGCGATAGTCGCGGTATCCGCTCGTTCCGGTGCCGGAGTTGCCCGTCCACGTAGTTGTGAGAGCGTAGCGGTGTTCACCGAGCGGACGCGACGTGGTGTGCTCTGCCATGCGCTCAGTCTGCCAGGTGCCGCCGACGTCGCGACCCTCCGCGGGGACCCCGAGGCCGCGGGACCACCGGCACTAGGCTGGTGGAGTGCTGGAGACACTCACCGTTCAGGATTCCGTCGAGCTCGCCGTCGTCGAACGGAGCGGATTCATCGAGTCACGTCACGCCGGCGCCGCGGTGGTGCTCTCGCCCGACGGCGAGGTGATCGCGCGACACGGCAACGCCGACGTGCTCATCCTCCCGCGGTCGAGTCTCAAGCCGCTGCAGGCGGTGGCGTGCATCACGGCCGGCGCACCGCTGGAGGGCGAACAGCTCGCCCTCGCCACGGCGAGTCACACGGGCACGGACCGGCACGCCGCGGTGGTGCGCGACATCCTCACCGCCGGGGGCCTGACGGAAGACGACCTCGCGTGCCCTCCGGCCTGGCCGGGCGACTCCGCGACCCGCGACGAGCTGGTGCGCGAACACGGCCAGGAGGCGCGCGTCCGCATGAACTGCTCGGGCAAGCACGCCGCGATGCTGCGGGCCTGCGTGGCCACCGGCTGGCCGACCGCGGGATACCTCGACCCCGCGCATCCGCTGCAGGCTCACATCCGGGAGGTCGTCGAGCGCCTCACCGGGGAGAAGATCGCGCACACCTCCATCGACGGCTGCGGCGCTCCGGTGCATGCGCTCACCCTGACCGGGCTCGCGCGCGCGATCCACCGCATCGGCACCGCGTCCGACCGTTCGCCGTTCGCGCTGCACCGCGTGGCCGGGTCGCTCGTCCGCGCGGTGCGCGAGAACCCCTGGACCGTCGAAGGGCCCGGCCGCCCCGACACCATCGCGACCGAGCGTCTCGGCGTCTTCACCAAGGGCGGCGCGGAGGGCGTCATGGTGATGGTGGCGCCGGACGGGACGACCGCGGCCCTGAAGATGCTCGACGGCGCCGCGCGCGCGTCCACCATCGTCGCCGCCACCCTCCTGGCTCGCGCGGGCTCTCTGAGCGACACCGACGTGGCCGGTCTCGCGGAGGCCCTCCCGCTCGACGTGCTCGGGGGCGGTGCCCGCGTGGGAACGGTCCGCCCCGGCGCCGGCCTCTGACGCACCAGCCTCACCGCGACCCGAGCCCCGGCACGACGACCCGCCGCGGCGCGCGGTCCCCCACCACCGACCACGCGCGCCCCTGATGCAGCCGGGCGAACGGCGGGAGGTCGCGCACACCGACTAGCTGGCGCAGATCGGACGGACGCTCCGCGCGGACCAGGACCTCGCCCTCGGCGCGGATCTGCTGCCACAGGGCCCACTGCCGCTGCCAGCCCTCCGCGTCGGCCATCAGGATGCACGGGCTCGCGGTCGTCGGCACGTCGCTCCCGGCCGTCCGCACGTCCCACTCCGGGCGCGCCGCGCGGAGCGCGCCCACCGCGTC
>NZ_SSDM01000309.1:0-12650 GCF_004794375.1 Microbacterium sp. K35
GCGGGCGCGGGGGCCGGAGCGGGGGCCGGTGCCGGAGCGGGCGCGGGGGCCGGAGCCGGGGCCGGTGCGGGAGCCACCGCATCGCCGAGCACGGAGATCGCGTTGTCCACGACCGTGATCGGCGCCGTGATGGGCGCCACCGCCTGGGTGCCGGAGAGCAGTCCGTCGTCTCCGGATGTCTCGGCCGCATTGGCGGCCGTCGCGCCGAGCAGGGTGATCCCGCCGGCGAGGAGCGCGCCCCACAGGGCTCGCTTCGCGTAAGTACGCATGATGGTTCTCCTGACATGACTGGGGTGTCTGATGGGTGCACGCGATGAGGTGCGCGCGCAGCACGGCATCTGCCATCCGCGGGGATGGCGCGACGGTCAGTCAGTCAGGAGAGACGTCGGTGTCGGCGACGGGCGAGCCGGGAAGGGCATCGTCCGAGGCGCCGGCAACCCGCTCCCAGGCACGGAGCGGGAGCACGCCGTCGTCGCCGAGGCGAGCGTGGGCGTACGGGGTGCCTCCGCCGGAGGTGGCGGAGGAAGACGGGGCGGCGGGGGCACCGGGTGGTGCGTTGCCGGGCACGGGGGTGTGATCGCCCGCGGCAGGGTCGGCGGGAGGCGCGGCCCCCTCGGCGCGTTCGTCGGAGGCGCCGGAGATCGCGGCGGACACGCCGGGCGTCGTCGCGCCGGGCAGCGCGGACGCGGGCGCGGACGCAGAGGTGAGAGCCACCGCGGCGGCGGGGAGCGATCCGTCGCTCACCGGCGGAATTCCGGGCTGGAGGCCGTCGATCACGGGCGGCACGGTCTCGTCGACGGTGCCGCCGATCACGCCGGTCACGTCATCGACCACGCCCACCACCTCGGTCACGAGGTCGGACGCGCCGGAGTCGACGACGATCCCGCCGACGATCGGAAGGCGGCCGACGGCGTCGAGGATCGGTGCGGTCACGCGCGAGATGGGCGAGTCCGCGAGGAGGTCGGTGGTGGTGTCGACGACCGACGAGGTCGCGTCCGTCACCGTGCCGAGCACGGGCGCCGCGACCGACCCCACGACCGGCACGCTCTCGACCGTCTCCGTGACCGTCTCGACGACGGCGGGCGCGGCCTGCACGGGGGCGACCGCCTGCGAGACGACGGGGGCGACCACCTGCGTCACCACCGGGGTGACCACCTGCGTGACGACGGGCGCGGCCACCTGGGTCACGACCGGGGCGACGACCTCGTTCACGACGGGTGCCGTCACGGCGGTCACCGTCTGCGTGACCGCGGTGGTCAGGGAGTCGAGCGGGCCGGGCTTCTGCTCGTCCGCGTGAGCGGATCCGCCACCGGTGAGCACCGTGAGTGCGGCCCACGCGAGCGCGCCGAGGCCACCCCAGAGAACGACGGCGGGTACGCCGCGTCGGGTCGCTCGAGCGCTCACGTCGTCCTCCCCCTCTGAAGGCAACGCCATATCGATACGGGTGTGTCGATGGGGAGCAGAATACTCGCGGGGTCCCACCCTGTCCAGGCCCATTTACAACCGCGACGGGTGGTGTCAGATCGTGACGCGCCCGGCGGATTTCCGGCTTGACTTTCCCCAAGTTCTACACATGTCACTCCAGCAGGGGAAACCTTCAACGCGCGATTTAAGCTCGTTTCCATCCACAGGGTGGGGAAACGAGAAATCCCAGGTCAAGCGTCATAAAAAAGTTCTTCTTCACCACACTCCACCGGGTTATCCACACCCGTTCTGCACAGACACTCCGCGTTTCTCCGCACGCTCTCCACATGGTTATCCACAGGCTGTGTTGCACCGTGTGGAGACCGCTCATAGCGTGGTCGAGCGACCGAATGTCGGGGGCCCCTGTTTGTCTGGAAACGGCCGCCGCGCGGGCGTGGAACCACCGACGACCACTCGTCATCCGCTGTCGGAGTTCCGCATCGGAACCGTCGCATCGAAGGGAACACTGTGTCGATCGCCGACATCTCGGAGGAGCGCCTGGGAGGGCAGCGTCCGCCCGAGCGCACCCCGCCGCACGACCTCCTCGCCGAGCAGAGCGCCCTGGGCGGCATGCTGCTGTCGAAGGACGCGGTGGCCGACGTGATCGAGACCCTCAAGGGCGCCGACTTCTACATCCCGAAGCACGAGCTGATCTTCGAGGCGATCCTGTCGCTCTACTCGCACGGCGAGCCGACCGACGTGGTCGCCGTCACCGACGAGCTCATCAAGACGGGCGAGCTGAGCAAGGCCGGCGGCGCCGACTACCTGCACACGCTCACCTCGATCGTGCCGACTGCGGCGAACGCCGGCTACTACGCGGGCATCGTGTCGGAGCGGGCCATCCTCCGCCGGCTGGTCGACGCGGGCACCCGCATCGTGCAGCTCGGCTACGACGGCCAGGGCGACGCGACCGACATCGTCAACAACGCGCAGGCCGAGATCTACTCCGTCACCGGTTCGGAGACCGCCGAGGACTACGTGCCGCTGACGGTCGCGGTCGACGCGGCGGTCGAGGAGATCGAGGCGGCGAACGGCCGCGACGGCTCCATGACGGGCATCCCGACCGGGTTCCGTGAGCTCGACGAGCTGACCAACGGCCTGCACGGCGGCCAGATGATCGTCGTCGCCGCCCGACCGGCCATGGGAAAGTCGACGCTCGCGCTCGACTTCGCGCGCGCCGCCTCCATCGGCCACGACTTCCCCTCCATCTTCTTCTCGCTCGAGATGGGCAAGAGCGAGATCGCGATGCGTCTGCTCAGCGCCGAGGGAGCCATCCCGCTGCAGAACATGCGCAAGGGAACGCTCGACCCGCGCGACTGGACCACGGTCGCCGCGACCCGCGGCCGCATCAACGACGCGCCCCTCTACATCGACGACAGCCCGAACATGACGCTCGTCGAGATCCGCGCCAAGTGCCGGCGGCTCAAGCAGCGTGCCGGGCTGCGCATGGTCATCATCGACTACCTGCAGCTGATGACCTCGGGCAAGCGCGTCGAGTCCCGTCAGCAGGAGGTCTCGGAGTTCTCGCGAAGCCTCAAGCTCATCGCCAAGGAACTGCAGGTGCCGGTGATCGCGCTGTCGCAGCTGAACCGTGGTCCCGAGCAGCGGCAGGACAAGAAGCCCGCCATCAGCGACCTGCGTGAGTCGGGCTCGATCGAGCAGGACGCCGACATGGTGATCCTGCTGCACCGCGACTCCGTGTACGACAAGGACGTGCGTCCGGGTGAGGCCGACCTGATCGTGGCCAAGCACCGTAACGGCCCGACGGCCACCATCACGGTCGCGTTCCAGGGCCACTACTCCCGCTTCGCCGACATGGCCCCCGGCGGCGACTTCAACTGATCTGCGCACGGACCGCCGGTCGCCCGGACCCGTCGCGCTGGCGCGGGCGGGCGCATCCTGACAAGCTGACGGGATGAACCGCACCCGCGCCATCGTCGCCGTCGTCGCGGGGGTGGCGGTCGCCGGTGTCGCGGCCCTCGCCGTCCCGGCTGTCGTCTCCGCCGTCTCCGCGCCCTCCGAGACGTTCACGCACGCGCCGGCACCGGCCCCCGCCGCGGTCGACGAGTCGGAGTCCGCACCGGGCGAGGGCGACCTGGTCGATCTCGGCGACGGCGTCTCCGTGCCCGCGGGCGGTCCGGGGGAGTGCACCACGAACTCGCTCATCAACATCGTCGCCCAGGACGGAGAGGCGCCGCATGCGAAGCTGCTCGGCGACCTCGTCGAGATGGGGGCGTCCGACCTCGCGAACGGCACCCCCGTGCTCGGCGACGACGGGAAGGTCTTCGCCTACGAGGTCGCCCCGGGCGACAGCCTGATCGCGATCGGCCAGCGGTTCTGCATCGACTACGTCACCGTCTCGATGTACAACCACGTCGACGGCATGACCGTGCACCCGGGCGACGTGCTGATCCTCCGACCCGACCCCGCCCTCCCGTGGATCGACCAGTACGGGCCGTTCCGGGCGGAGGCCGGCACCTCCACCATCCCCTACGCCAACGCGTTCATCGAGTTCTCGAACGCGATCGCCGCGGGCGACCTGGGCGCGGCGCGCGTCGTGTGGCAGCGCCTCGGCCCCGACGTCTCGCCGGAGGGGCAGGCCGTGGTCACGCAGGCCCTCGCCGACGAGGACTGGGACGTGCTGCACCAGCTCTTCCCCTGACCTCGCGCCACAGGCCCTTGTGGCTCCCGCCCCGGCGGGTGTAAGACGGAGCCAGTCGAAGTGGACTGGGGTTCGACATGGGGACGTGGACGCGCGCACGGCGTCGTGCGCTGGCGGTGGTCGGAGCGACCGTGATGCTGGTCGGCGCGCTCGTGCCCGCCGTCGCCTCCGCCGCCGACGAGACCTTCACGATCGTGGTGCTGCCCGACACACAGGGCTACACCGTGTCGAGCACGTACGAGCAGACGATGGCCGCGCAGACGCAGTGGATCGTCGACTCCCGCGCGCAGCTCAACACGAAGTTCGTGATCCAGGTGGGCGACCTCGTCGAGTCGTGGCCGAACGTGAACCACTGGGAGCGCGCGAGCCGGTACATGAAGACGCTCGACGACGCGGGCGTGCCGAACTCGGTGCTGCCGGGCAACCACGACCTCGACATCACGACCGGCGAGTCGAGCACGTACGACAGCTACTTCCCGCCGAGCCGGTACTCCGCCGCCTCGTGGAACAGCCCGACGGTGTCGTACGGCGGATACCTGGGGCAGAACCAGTTCGGGCCCGACGGCATCGACCGCAAGAACAAGGACAGCTACAGCCTGCTCACGGTCGGCGACACGAAGCTGCTGCTGCTGAGCCTCGAGTTCGAGTCGCCCGCCTACACCCTCGCGTGGGCCCAGCGCGTGCTCGACGCCCACCCCGACCGCAAGGTCATCCTCGCCACGCACGGCTTCATCAACACGGGCGGCACGCGCGCCACGCACGTCATCCGCACCGACGTCACCCCTGTGTCCGCGGTGACGCTGTGGAACGACTTCGTGGCGCAGAACTGCTCCATCTTCCTTGTCGTCAACGGCCACTGGCACGACGGCGACATCGGCGAGGCGCGGCGCACCGACCCGAACTCCTGCGGCACGCCCGTGCACCAGATCCTGTCGAACTACCAGAGCCGCGCGAACGGGGGCAACGGCTGGCTGCGGTACTACACGTTCGATCCCGCCGCGGGCACGGTCGACGCCTTCACCTATTCGCCGACCCTCCAGCAGTACGAGACCGACGCCGGGAGCCGCTTCACCCTCCCGGTCGACCTGGAACCCGGCACGGACGAGGTGCTGCTCGCGGGCGGGTCGACGTGGAAGTGGCGCAACTCGACGCAGGCGTGGCCGACGGGGTGGACGACCCTCGGCTTCGATGATTCCGGGTGGGGTTCGGGGAGGGCCCCACTCGGATGGGGCACCGGCGCCGTCACCTCGATCGACCTCGGGCCGCCGAGCACCAACCGCGCGCGCGCGATGCTCTTCCGCACCACCGTGACCCTCGCCGACATCGACGAGCTCAGTGGCGTGACCGTGAGCACCCGGGCCGACGACGGGGTGGCGGTGTGGGTCAACGGCACGCTGCTGGGCACCTCGCACCTGCAGTCGCCCGCGCCGACCAGCGCGACCTATGCCGACGCGGTGCGCTCGACGAGTGTCGCGACCGCCGACCCCGCCGTGTTCGCGGTGCCGTCCGGACTGCTGCGCGAGGGGGCGAACGTGATCGCCGCCTCGGCCCACGTGAACTACCGCGGCACGCCGGACAGCACGTTCGACCTGGTGATGACCGCACGCCGCACGACCGTCGACCCCCCGCAGGACCCTCCGGGCGCCCCCGCGGCCACCGCGACCGCCACGTCTCCCACGAGCGTGGACATCGCGTGGTCGCCGGGCCCCGGAGGTGCGGTGAGCGGTGTGGAGGTGTCGCGCCCTGGAATGACGACGCTCACGGGGACAGGGGCGACGGGGGTGGTGACGGACGCGGCGGCACCGGCGGGGAGTGCGGTGTCGTACGCGGTGGTCGCGATCGGGCCGGACGGTGCGCGGTCCGCCGCGACCACGGTCTCCGTCACCACACCTCCCGCGGCGACGCCCGTGCCGGTCACGCTCGTGCGCAGCGACGCCGCCTGGCGCTTCCGCTACGCGGCCGGAGCCTGGCCGACCGGATGGACGGGCGTCGCCTTCGACGACACGGCGTGGGGGCAGGGCGCCGCACCGCTGGGCTTCGGCAGCGGCATCACGACCGTCGTCGACGTGCCACCCCCCACCACGCAGCGCCCCATCAGCATGCTGTTCCGCACGTCGTTCACCGTCACCGACCCCGCGAAGCTCTCCGAGCTGGTGCTCACGGCGCGCGCGGACGACGGGGCGGTGGTGACGGTCAACGGCGTCGAGGTCGGCCGGCTCCGCATGCCGGCGACGGCCGTCACCTCGACCACGTACGCCACCGCGGCGCCGAACACGGCCGCCGCGGTCGCCTCACCGCTCGTGATCCCGATCCCCGCGTCGTCGCTGCGCGCCGGCGTCAACGTGATCGCCGTGTCGACGCATCTGAACTACCGCTCGACTCCCGGCGTCTCGTTCGTCGCGACGCTGGAGGGCAAGACCCTTCCCTGAGCCGCGTGCTCGCGCAGGGCGAGGTGCACGCGACAGGAATGCGCGTCGGTGAACGGCAGCACGCGATCGATCACGACCGGTCCGCCCGCGCGCTCCAGCAGTGAGCGCAGCAGCTCCTCGTGCACGCGGCAGGCGACCGGTCCGTCGTCGGCGAGCAGGGCGTGGAAGCGGCACGGTGCGAGCTCGATCGTCAGCGCCTCCTCGTCGACCTCGGGCTCCAGCCCCACCTCGTCCAGGTGGTGGTAGAGCGCGTCGAGCTGGTGCGTCGCGTCGGTCGGCAGGGTGGACTCGGTCGCCGGGAGCACCGCGCGCATGAGATCGCCGTGCCGGATCGCCTCACGCAGATGCCGCTCCGCGACCTCGTTGCGATCGGTCGCTGTCACCACCGCGAAGCGCAGCCGGGGTCGTCCACGGCGGCCGGTGTGCTCGACCTCGGAGCGCACGTGCCCCTCCTTCTCGAGGATCCGGAGGTGATCGCGGAGGGTGTTGACGTGCAGGCCGGTGATGGCGGACAACTCGGCGAGACCGATCCCCGGGGTGTCGAGCAGGGCGTCGAGGACCCGTAGGCGACTCGACTGGGCAAGACCGCGGTAGGCGTCGATAGGACGTGGCATGTTACCTATTATCCGCGCAGGTCGGAGAACCGACGAATTGCACGGCCCGCGTCTGCGCAGGCTCCCGGCCGCCTGGGTAGCGTGGGGCCATGACCGGCGGGCGTCTGACCACAGCACTGCGACTGCTGCTGCCCGCGTTCCTGCTCGGCGCGATGGTCGCCATCTCGTTCCTCGAGGCGCCGCTCAAGTTCCTGGCGCCGGGCGTGACCATCCCGATCGGACTCGGCATCGGGCGCCTGGTCTTCACCGCGCTCAACGTGCTCGCGGGTGTCGTGCTCCTCGTGCTGACGGTCGTCACGGTGCGGGCGCGCGCCGGGCGCACCGTCGGGGTGCTGCTCACCGCGATCTGGGTCGTGTTCGCCGTCGAGGTCGCGGTGATCCGTCCCGTGCTCAACCGCCGCAGTGATCTGGTGATCGCGGGGTCTGCCGCTCCCGGGACCGACGGGGCGCACTATGCCTACATCGCGGCCGACACGGTCCTGGTCGTGCTGCTCGTGGCGCTCACGATCGTCACCGTGCGCTCGGTGCTGCCCGATCCTGCGGCGACGCCGGCTCCAGGAGCGTCCGTGCGCAGTCCCGGGCCACGAGGAACGGACCGTTGAACGTCCCCATCCCGACCGTGACGATCGCCCCTTCGTAGAGCAGCATCATCGCCTCGGCACGCCGGTCCGGATGGTCGAAGCCCGCCTCGGCGAGCAGCTCGTGGAACACCGACAGCAGCCACGTCTTCTGCCGCGACGCCTCGGCGAGCACGAGGCGCTCGTCGTCTCCGCCGTCGATCTCCGCACGGGCGTTGATCGCGCTGCACCCCTTGGGGCTGTTCTCGTCGGACCAGGTGATGGCGGCGTCGAACACGGCGAGCACGCGGTCGACGCCCGGTTCCGGCACGCGGGCGAGATGCGCGGCGACGTGATCGCGCCAGCGGGCGTCTCGGTGCTGGAGGTAGGAGACGACGAGCGCCTCCTTCGAGCCGAACCGGTCGTACAGCGTCTTCTTCGTCACTCCGGCGGCCGCCGCGATGGTGTCGACGCCGACGGTGTGGATCCCCCGTTCGTAGAACAGCCGGGACGCGGCGTCGAGCACGCGCTGTGCTCCCGGGGTCAGGGGGACGAGTTGCGGGGTCTCCTGGGGCATGACACGAGTATACCGCCCTGTATAGTCAGGATCATGAGTAAACAGATCGGTATACTTCACGGGGCGTTGACCGTCGCCGCCGCCGTCGCCTTCGTCGCCACGTGGAGCTCGGGTTTCGTGATCGCCGCCTTCGCCACGGCCGATACCTCCGCCCTCACCCTTCTCGTCTGGCGGTTCGTCCTCCTCGCGATCGTGCTGCTCCTTCTCGTCGGCGCGACCCGGGCGGCACGGGGTGTCACGCCGCGCGAACTCGGCGTCCAGGCCGCGATCGGGTTGTTCGCGCAGTTCGGCTACTGCGCCGCCGTGTGGGGCGCCGTCGCGGCCGGCATCGCCACCGGGACGGTCGCCCTCATCGACGCCGTGCAGCCGCTCGTCGTCGCCGCCCTGGTCGGCCCCCTCCTCGGCCTGCGCGTGCGCGGCGCCCAGTGGGCGGGGCTCGGGGTGGGTGCCATCGGCGTGGCCCTCGTCGTGCACTCCCAGCTCGGCTCCGCCGCGGCCACTCCCGCGGCCTACCTGCTGCCCCTGGCGGCGATGGTGTGCCTCGTGATCGGCACGTTCCTGCAGCGGCGGTCGTCCGCGCACACGGGGGTCCTCGTGACCCTCGCCGTGCAGGTCACCGTCACGGCCGTCGTGCTGCTCGTGATCGCCCTGCTCGCCGGAGCGCTCGTCCCTCCGGCCACGGCGGGGTTCTGGACCTCGGTCGCGCTCGCCGCCGTGTTCCCGACGCTCGGCGCCTACGGCCTGTACTGGTGGCTGCTGCGTCGCGTGGGCATCACCGCACTGCAGGCACTGCTGTTCCTCATCGCACCGGCCACCGCACTCGCCGGGGCACTGCTGCTGGGCGAGCCGTTGACCGTGCTCACCGCCGCCGGCTTCGTCCTGTGCGCCGGGGGTGTGACGCTCGTGCTCGCGGGCGAGCGGGAGGCGCGGACCGAGGGGGCGGAGGCTCAGGGCCGGACGCGCACCGCCCGGCCCTCGAACGCGACCACGTCGCCATCGTGCAGTTGACGACCACGGCGGCGGTCGACCTCACCGTTCACGGTCACGAAGCCGTCGATGATGACCTCCTTCGCGTCGCCGCCCGAATCGAGCAGACCGGCGAACTTGAGGAACTGGCCGAGGCGGATGACCTCACCGCCGATGGAGACCTCGTCGATCGGATCGGAGTTCGTCATGCCTGCATCGTATCGGCCGCCCGCCGCGTCTCAGTCGTCGAGGTCCGTGCCGACCACGGCGAAGGAGGCATCGAACTCGATGTCGACCGAGCGGTTGTCCGCCGTGAGCACGGAGGCGTCGTAGGGGCTCACATCGTCGACGTCGAGGTCGGTGATCATGCCGTCGGCCTCCGCGAGCGCGGCCTCGACCAGCGCCCGGATGGTCTCGTCGTCGAGCGTGAGCGTCGGCCCCGTGTCGTCGTCGTCCGCCTTCTCGGTCGCCACGACGGACGCCTTCAGGTCGTCGTCCACGCGCACGTCGCTCTCGTCGCCCGTGGCCGTGGTCAGCTGCACCTCCCACGTGCCGTCGCGCTTCGCGTCGATCGAGGTCACCTCGCCGTCCGCGGCTCCACGCGCCGCCTCGGCGATGTCGAGCAGCTCGTCGATCGAGGCCGTGCCGATACCGGTCACCGGTCCACCCGCACCGGCCGGCCGGTCGTCGCGGTCGCCCTCGCGCGGACCGTCGTCGTCGCGGGGGCCGTGGTCGCCGTCGCGGTGGTCGCCGTGGCGCGGTCCCTCCATCGACGGGTGGTCGTCGTCGCCGAACTCATCGCCGATCGCCGCGCCGACAGCCACCCCGCCACCCGCGAGCAGCACGGCCGCGGCGATGCCACCGCCGATGAGCAGGGCGCGCTTGCGTCCGGGCTTCGCCGGGGGAGTCGCCTCGCCTGCGGGCGCCGTGGAAGCGGGGGCGGGCTGGGCGGCGGCGGGCTGCTCCGGGGTGCCGGGCTGCTCCGGGGTGGGGTTCTCGGGGGTGGGGTTCTTGTCGTCCATGTCCCGATGGTCTCCCGGGGGCGCTGAAGCCACCCTGAAGCGTCCTGAAGCGCTCTTCAGGAATGCCGTGCGGCGTCTCAGTCCGCCGAGGGCAGGGTCACGACGAACCGCGCCCCGCCCCATCGCGAGTCGTCCACCGTGACGGTGCCGTGCGCCGCGGTCGCGATGCTGCGGGCGATCGCCAAGCCCAGACCGCTGCCGCCCGCATCACGGCTGCGCGCCTCGTCGAGTCGCACGAACCGCTCGAAGATCCGCTCCCGCTCGGCCGCCGGCACGCCCGACCCGTCGTCCTCCACGGTCAGGAACACGTGCTGCTGCACCGTGGTGACCCCGATCGCCAGACGACCGCGGGCGTGGCGGGCGGCGTTGTCGGCGAGGTTGCGCACGAGCTGCGCGAGCAGCCGGGGGTCGCCCGACACCCGGGCGGCGCCGATGCCCGACCCGTCCACGTCGAACCCCGCCGCGCGCAGGCGTCGTACCTCGGTGAGGGCGATGTCGTCGAGGTCCACCGGCTCCGCGGCACCCGCCACCCCCTCGTCGAGGCGGGCCAGCAGCAGCAGCGACTCGACGATGCCCTGCAGGCGCAGGCCCTCCTCCGACACCACGTCGGCGAGCTCGCGGATGCTCGTGACCTCGGGGTGCGACTGTGCCAGCTCGGCGTGCTGACGGATGGTCGCGAGCGGCGACCGCAGCTCGTGCGAGGCGTCGGACACGAAGCGGCGCTGGGCGGTCGCGGCGGCGTCGAGCCGGTCGAGCATGCCGTTCATCGTGGTCGCGAGGGACGCGATCTCGTCGCCCGTGTCGGGCACGGGCACGCGGCGGTCGAGGCGCTCCGCCGTAATGCCGTCGACCTCCGTGCGGATGCGCGAGACCGGACGCAGGGCCCGCCCCGTGACGAGCCAGGTGGTCGCGGCGACGAGCACCAGCAGGGCGGGGACGGCGACGGCCAACAGCGTCGCGACCGTGGCGAGCGTCTCCGCGTCGTCCTCCATCGGCACCGCCAGCACCAGGCTCTCACCGTCGTCGAGGTCGTCCGACACGACCACCATCCGCTCGCCGTCGATCACGAAGCTGCGCGGGTCGTCATGCACGGGCAGCGACCCCGATCCGAGGAGCTCCTGCGCCTCCTCGCTCGCGCGACGCACGGTCCCGTCGCGTCCGATCAGCTGCACGATGTCGTCGTCGAGCAGCTCGGGACCGGGGCGCCCCGGACCCTCGAAGCGCTGCACCAGCTCCTCCAGGCGCTGCTCGGCGGCGCGCTCCCTGGCGCCGTGGATGCTCGCGCTGAGCACGCCGTAGAAGGAGAAGGCGCCGATCAGCAGGGCCACCGCCACGACCACCGTCGCGCCGAGCGTCGTCCGGCCGCGCACCGAACGGAGGAACCGGCTAGCCACCGTCGGCCGCCAGCCGGTAGCCCGCCCCGCGGATGGTCTCGATGGCCGCGCGCCCGAACGGCTTGTCCACCTTGCGCCGCAGATGGCCGACGTACACCTCGACGATGTTCGGGTCGCCGTCGAAGTCGTCGTCCCAGACCCCCGCGATCAGGTCGCGCTTGGAGAGCACCTGGCCGCGGTGCCGCATCAGGTGCTCGAGCACCGCGAACTCCCTGGCCGTGAGGCTGATCGGCGTGTCGCCGCGCCATACGTGATGCGCCGCGGGATCCAGGCGCAGATCCCCGGCCTCCAGCACGGTCGGACGGGCAACGGCCCCGCGGCGCACCAGGGCCCGCAGCCGTGCGACCAGGATCGCGAACGAGAACGGCTTCGTGACGTAGTCGTCGGCGCCGGTCTCGAGGGCCTCGACCTGATCCCACTCGCCGTCCTTCGCGGTGAGCATGAGCACGGGCGTCCAGTTCTCCTCCGCCCGCAGCGCCTCGCACACCTTCCAGCCGCTCATGCCGGGCATCATCAGGTCGAGCACGATCGCGTCGTACCGCGTCTCCCGTGCCCGCCACAGTCCGTCGACCCCGTTGTGTGCCACGTCGACCGCGAAGCCCTCGGCCTCGAGCCCCCGACGCACGCCCTCCGCCAGGCGCACCTCGTCGTCCACCACCAGGATCCGCATCACCCCAGTGTGGCGGCTCGACGCTGAATCGCCGCTGAAGCGCGGCGTGCAGCGGGGTCAGGCGAGTGCGGCCTGCACCCGCCGGATCACCGCGCCGAGGTCGCCCGCGGCCAGCAGCCCGGGGCCGAGCGGTCCGGCGGTGTCGGTGCCGAGGAGGGGCAGGGAGCGCAGGGCCGAAGCTGCGGCGGGGGAGAGGAGGGCGAGCTGCTGCGTCACCTCCCGGTCGCGGGCGCGGGGGTCGTCGGGATGCGCGAGCCCCACGGCGACCGCGGCATACGCGGCCGCCGTGGGGCTC
>NZ_SSDM01000310.1:0-450 GCF_004794375.1 Microbacterium sp. K35
CCCGCGCCAGCTACCTGGGCGAACGCAGCGCGGGGCACCTCGACCCGGGCGCGGCCTCCACCGCGATCCTGTTCGACACGCTCGCCGCCGCGATCGCGGACAGCGCCTGATGATCGGCATCGTCGCCGTCTCCCACAGCGCCCGGCTCGGGGAGGCGGCGCTCGAGCTCGCCCTCCAGATGGTGCCGGGGGGAGGCGTGCGCGTCGAGGTGGCGGCGGGCGCGGGGGTCGACGCCGACGGTGCCCCGGTACTCGGGACCGACGCCGTGGCCGTCGCGACCGCGATCGATGCGCTCGCCGCGGACTGCGACGGGGTGCTGGTGCTGATGGACCTCGGGTCCGCGGTGCTGAGCGCCGAGCTCGCGCTGGAGCTGCGGGCGAGCGACGTGCCGGTGCGCCTGGTGCCCGCGCCGTTCGTGGAGGGGCTGCTCGCCGCGGTGGTCGCCGCCGC
>NZ_SSDM01000311.1:0-263 GCF_004794375.1 Microbacterium sp. K35
GACGCGGTCGCCACGCGGCGGGGGCTGCGGGAGGTCGCGGCGGAGGCCGGGCGCTCGCCGGAGGAACTGCGGGTGATCGCGCCCGTGCTGCCCGTGGTCGCCGAGACGCACGCCGAGGCGCAGCGCATCGTGGCGCGGTTGCTCGCGCTCGTGCCGCTCGCGGAGGGGCATCAGGTCGAGCGCCCCGGGTTCCCGGCGAACCGCACGGTCGCGGCGCTCGCGGACGCCTTCGACGTGCCGGGGGACGACCCCCTGCGCGTCGA
>NZ_SSDM01000031.1:0-3163 GCF_004794375.1 Microbacterium sp. K35
GATCCGGCGACGCGCGACCGGCGTCCGCGGGATCAGGCGACGCGACCGGCGTCCGCGGGATCAGGCGACGCGACCGGCGTCCGCGGGGTCAGTCCTCGGCGGCGGGGAGTCCGACGAGCTCGGCGCTCCGCTGCCACAGGGCCTCCGCGAGCACGGGGTCGTTCGCCTGCGGATTCACCCGGGTGGTGAGGACGCGCTCGTCGTAGTAGGCGCCGGAGGTCCAGGTCTCGCCCGGGGCCCCCTCGATGAACCACCGCAGGGTCGCCCCTCCGCGGTCGGTCCCGATCAGGAGGACGTGCCGCAGCGGCGACCGGTACACCAGCCGCATGATGCTCGACGAGTCCGCCGCGAAGTTCGTGCGGACCGTGCCGGGGTGGAACGCCACGGCGCTGAGGCCCCGCGCGTGGAACCTCTCGTGCAGGCTCTTCGCGAACAGGATGTTGGCGAGCTTCGCGTCGCCGTAGGCCTTGTTGGGGCTGAAGCGGCGATGGTTGTCGAGGTCGTCCAGGTCGAGGTGCCCGAACAGCCGGTGGCCCACGCTCGACGTGTTGATCACGGCGCCGCGCGCCCGGAGCAGGTGGGGCAGCAGCAGATTCGTCAGCAGGAACGGCGCCAGGTGGTTCACCTGGAGCGTCTTCTCGTGGCCGTCGACCGTGGGGGTGCGGTCGCCGAAGATGCCGCCGGCGTTGTTGGCCAGCACATCGATGCCGTCGTCGCCCACGGCCGCGTCGATGCGGGTCGCGAGGGAGCGGACGTCGTCGAGCCGCGCGAAGTCCCCCACGTGATGCTCGGCTCCGATCTCCTCCGCGACGGCGCGGGTCTTCTCCGGGGAGCGCCCCACCAGGATCAGCCGATGCCCGGTGTCGGCGAGCTGACGCGCGGCGGCGGCGCCGATGCCGTCGGAAGCACCGGTCAGGACGATGGTGCGGCGACCGGTCGCGGTCACTCGGCCTCCGCCTCGACCGTCGGGGTGATGCGTTCGACAGCGCGCGTCACGTGCTCGGCGATCACGGCGCGGGCGCGATCGGGGTCGCCGCTGGCCACGGCGTCGATGATCTGCTGGTGGCTGCGCACGTGCTCCTCCTGTTCGGCCGGGTCGAGCGCGGCGTTCGCGGCCTGGATGAATCCGGCGATCCGACCACGCAGCTGGGCGCTGAGCTCGTCGAGGAACCGGTGCTCGGCGAGGTCGGCCAGCGTCTCGTGGAACAGCCGGTCCTGGCGCAGCACCTCCGCGATGTCGCCGGGCGCCGCGTCGGACATGGCCTGGATGATGGCGCCGAGCCGGGCCGCCGACTCCTCGTTCCAGCGCTCCTGCACGCGGATCGCCATGAACTGCTCGAGCACGATGCGCAGGCTCGAGATCTCCTCCAGGTCCTGCGCGGTGAGCTGCGCCACGCGGGCGCCGCGGCGGGGTTCGCGGGTGATCAGGCGCTCCTCGGCCAGGCGGGTCAGCGCCTCGCGCACCGGGATGTGGCTCACGCCGAGCCGCTCCGCGAGCTTGCGTTCCACCAGCCGTTCGCCCGGTGCGAGTTCGCCCGAATGGATAGCGGCCCGAAGTTCGTCGGTGACCTGTTCGGCGATGTTCTGATCCGACACGCTGCGCATCCGGGGCCCTTCTCGGTTTCGCGCGGCCCGGTGCTCGTCGCGCGGGGCCTCTTCGCTCGCTCGATGCTATGGCATCCGCGACAGGACTGGACAGAACGACGCTGGTGCTAGATGCTATAGCAAAACCCAGCGATGACGAAGGAGTTGTCATGTCCGGCACTGACTCGGCCGCCCAGGAGCGCGCCGCCGACGCCGCGGTGGGAGCCGCGGCCATGAAGAAGGCGATCTGGCGGCTCGGCCCGTTCCTCGGACTGCTCTACCTCGTCGCCTACATCGACCGGAACAACGCGGGCTTCGCCAAGCTCGAGATGACGGCCGCGCTGAACATCACCGAGGCGGCGTTCGGCTTCGCGGCCGGCATCTTCTTCATCGGGTACCTCCTCTTCGAGGTGCCCAGCAATCTGCTGCTGGAGAAGTTCGGCGCCCGCAAGTGGATCGCGCGCATCATGATCTCGTGGGGCATCGTCGCCGCCCTCACCGCCTTCGTGCAGGACGAGACGCAGTTCGCGATCGCGCGCTTCATCCTCGGCATCGCGGAGGCCGGGTTCTTCCCCGGCGTGCTGCTCTACCTCACGCTCTGGTTCCCGCGGCAGTACCGCACGCAGGTGCTCGCCGTGTTCGTGTTGTCGAACCCGATCGCCAACGCCGTCGCCGCACCGCTGTCGGGCTGGATGCTCGAACTCCACGGACTGTGGGGTCTGGACGGCTGGCAGCTGGTGTTCCTCCTGCAGGGCGTGCCCGCCGTGCTGCTCGCGTTCGTCGTGTTCTTCTGGCTGCCCGATCGCCCGCAGGACGCCCGCTGGCTGAACCCGGCCGAGCAGCGGTGGATCACCGACACGCTCGCCGCCGAGACGCAGGCCACGGAGCAGCGCCACGGCCGCCTCCGCCTGGGCGAGGTCTTCCGCAACGGGCGGCTGTGGACGCTGATCGTGCTGTTCTTCGGCGTCGTGTTCGGGGCGTACGGCCTGGGCATGTGGCTGCCGACGATCGTGAAGAGCATGGGCGACTTCTCCAACGCCACGACCGGATGGCTGGTGGCGTTGCCCAACCTCTGCGCGGCGCTGGTGATGCTGCCGTGGGAGCGCGCCGCGCGGAAGCAGGGCAACATCCCGCTCCAGATCGGCATCACGCTGAGCATCACGGCCCTGTCGCTCATCGCAGCGGTCGCGGCGCAGGGCACTCCGATCCTCGCGCTCGCGGCGCTGTGCGTCGGGATGTCCGCCCTGTTCTCGACCACGCCGCTGTTCTGGAGCCTGCCGCCCATGGTGCTCACCGGCACGGCCGCAGCGGCGGGACTGGCGTTCATCAACTCGGTCGGCAATCTCGCCGGGTTCGCCGGACCGTACGCGATCGGCTGGATCAGCCAGACCACGGGATCCGCCGTGTGGGGCCTGCTGCTCATCTCCGGGCTCACCCTGCTCGGGGCGACGATCGCGTTCGTGCTGAGCCGTCGCGCCGACTTCACCACGGCGCCCGCACCGGCGCCGCAGTCGGCGCCCGCCGCGCACTGAGCCGCCCGGATCGGCGGGGGGAACGAGGACGGAAACCCGCCCATCCC
>NZ_SSDM01000312.1:0-25238 GCF_004794375.1 Microbacterium sp. K35
AGGTGCGGGGCGGCGAGGCTCGCCTGGTGCAGCGCCCGCAGGGCTCCCTGCTCGGCGTCACTGCCGAGGTCGGTGGCGCCCCGCGCGAACCGGCGGGCGAGCAGCAGCAGCACGGTGAGCGCGATGCCGCCGAGCACCCCCAGCACCGCGGCGAGGACGACGTCGTTCATTCGTTCAGCCTAGGGACGCGAGACGAAGGGCGTCAGCAGCAGCGGGCACCGGGGTTGCGGTCCTGGTCGTCCATGCGCTGCCGCCAGAACTGCCTCTCGGTCAACGGTTCCTCGTCGGGGTGGTGACGGCGGTGATGGGCGACATAGGTCGCGTACGCGGTGTCGCCCATCAGCGTCGTCATGTACCAGCGGATGCCGCGCCCGGCCCGGCCGAGGGCGCTCCACAGCGCCCGCAGCGGGGTGGTCGCGGCATCCGTCCGATGCACGGTGTCGGTCATCTCAGTGCCGCGCGGCCGCGCGCTCCTCGGCGAGGATCGGCTCCCACTGCTTCTCCAGCTCGCGCTCCTCCGCGTCGGGGAGGAAGCCCGCGGGGGCGAAGCGCCGGGAGGCCACGGGGGCGTCCTCGGTGTTCTCTCCGCCGCCGTGGCGGATGGCCTTCACGGTCGCGATCACGGCCATGACGATCACGACGATCGCGAGCACCACGAAGATGATCGACAGCGTGCCCTGCACCGCGGTGTTGCGGATCACCGCCTCCAGCACCTGCGGCTCTCCGAGCGCGGTGTCTCCCGAGCTCAGCGCCTCCCGGTAGCGGAAGTGGTTCGCCCAGTATCCGATCGCCGGGACCGGCGAGAAGATCTTGTAGAGCGAGGCCGTGATGGTGACGACCGCGGTGAACGCGAGCGGCAGCGCGATGATCCACAGCCACCGGAAGTAGCTGCGGCCGCGCTTGGCGACGATCGCGAGCACCACGGCGAGCGCGATCGCGGCGAGCAGCTGGTTGGCGATGCCGAACAGCGGGAAGAACGTGTTGATGCCGCCGAGCGGGTCGGTCACGCCGAGGATGAGGATCGCTCCCCAGCCGGCGACCATGATCGCGGTGCAGATCCACACCCCGGGGCGCCACGACACGTCACGGAACTTCGGGAACCAGGCGCCGATCGAGTCCTGCAGCATGAACCGGGCCACGCGGGTGCCGGCGTCGACCGCGGTGAGGATGAACAGCGCCTCGAACATGATCGCGAAGTGGTACCAGAACGCCATGAGCGCCTGACCGCCGAGGGCCTGCTGCATGATGTGCGCGAGGCCCAGCGCGAGCGTCGGGGCGCCACCGGTGCGGGACACGATCGACTCCTCGCCGACCGCGGCGGCCGTGCCGGTGAGCATGTCGGGGGTGAGGTTCACGCCCGTCAGCCCGAGCGAGTTCACGAACGCGACAGCGCCCTCGACCGTGCCGCCGGTCGCCGCGGATGGCGCGTTCATGGCGAAGTAGATGCCCTGGTCGATGGAGATCGCGGCGACGAGGGCCATGATCGCGACGAACGACTCCATGAGCATGCCGCCGTAGCCGATGAAGCGCGTCTGCCGCTCCTTCTCCACGAGCTTGGGCGTGGTGCCGGAGGCGATCAGCGCATGGAAGCCGGACAGCGCTCCGCACGCGATCGTCACGAACAGGAACGGGAAGAGCGGACCTGCGAACACCGGGCCCATGCCGTTCTCACCGAACACGCTGATCGCGGGTACCGAGATCTCGGGGCGCACCAGCACGATGGCGCCGGCGAGCATCACGATCACGCCGATCTTCATGAACGTGGAGAGGTAGTCGCGCGGCGCGAGCAGCAGCCACACCGGCAGCACCGCGGCGATGAAGCCGTAGACGATGATGCCCCAGGCGATCGTGGTGCGGTCGAGGTGGAAGATCGCCTGCCCCCACTCGGTGCCGGCCACCCAGCCGCCGCCGATGATCGCGAACATGAGCAGCACGAAGCCGATGATCGACACCTCGGTCACCTTGCCGGGGCGCAGGTAGCGCAGGTACACGCCCATGAACAGGGCGATCGGGATGGTCATCGCGACGGAGAAGACGCCCCACGGGCTCTCCCCGAGGGCGTTGACGACGACGAGCGCGAGGATCGCGACGATGATCAGCATGATGAGCAGCGAGGCGATGATCGCGGCCGTGCCGCCGATCTTGCCGAGCTCCTGCCGCGCCATCTGGCCGATCGTGCGACCGCCACGGCGCATGGAGAAGAAGAGCACCGTGTAGTCCTGCACGGCGCCCGCGAGCACGACGCCCACGATGATCCAGATGGTGCCGGGGAGATAGCCCATCTGCGCCGCGAGCACGGGGCCCACGAGCGGACCGGCGCCGGCGATCGCGGCGAAGTGGTGGCCGTACAGCACGCGGCGGTCGGTGGGGACGTAGTCCTTGCCGTCCTGCTTGACCTCGGCCGGGGTCGCACGGCGGTCGTCGGGGCGGGTGATGTACCGCTCGATGACCTTGGAGTAGAAGCGGTAGCCGATCAGGTAGGTGCAGACGGCGGCGAACACGAACCAGATCGCGTTCACGGTCTCGCCGCGGACGATGGCGAGCATCACCCAGGCGACGCCGCCGAGCAGGGCGATCGCCGTCCAGAGCAGGATCTTCGGCAGGGTCCAGCGGCGGCTCTTCGCCTCGTGCTCGGCGGAGAGGGCGACGGGTGGGAGGGTCGGGTCGGTCTCGATGACGGGTTCGTCGTCGACGAGCCCGGCGCCGTCGCGGCGGCGCGACGAAGGTGCGGTCATGGGGTTCTCCTCGGTGGACGCATCATTGCGTCTTCCCACGCTAGGAAGCCCGCCCCGCGGTCGCGCGCCGATCGGCGGACGGTGCGACGAGCGGTGTCGATCACGCGATGAACGGACGCCCGCGGTACCCCGGCGGGCGCTGGGCCGCGACGACGGCACGGCCGCACGACGGGTGTCCGTCGTGCGGCCGTGTGTCACGCGTCCGTGTCCGGCGCTCCCCCGCTCACCCGGGAGCGTCGGTCGCCGGGGGCGGGGTCGGCGTCGGCTCCGGGTCCGGCGTCGGGGTGGGGTCCGGCGTCGGAGTGGGGTCCGGGGTCGGCTCCGGGGTCGGCGTCGGCTCCGGGGTCGGGGCCGGGGCGACGTCGGCCGGGGTGGTGACGGTCACCACCGTGCGCACGTCGGAGTCGCCGTACTGGACGAGACCGAGGTAGCGGGTGCCGGCGGTCAGGCCGGTCCAGCTCAGCTCATAGCTCGTCTTCTCCCCGCGCACCGCGGCGATGGGGTTCGGCGTCGCCGTGAACGCGCCCTGGTCACCGGGGAGCACGGTGGCGTAGGTCATGTCCCACGTCATCGGTCCGGTCGTCGCGTACACGTTCGCCACCACGAGGTAGGTGCCGGCGGTCGGCGTGGGCACCGTGACCTGCTCGTCGGCCGAGCCCGTCGCCGACTGCCAGCGCTCGTAGTAGCGCAGGTCGTCCGGCGCGACCACCCGGTAGACGGTGAGGTCGAGATCACTGCCCTCGTCGTCGGAGGAGTCGAGGTCGAACCGCGAGAGCGTGCCGCCCTCCGGCACGTCGACGATCCACGCCACGTCCTTGTTCGCGTCGCCCGAGTTCTCGTTCCCGGAGTGCCCCTCGACCGGGTTGTCCGGATCGGTGAGGAGCTGGAACGGGGTGAGACCCGAGAGGTTCAGTGCCAGATCGCCGTCGAGGCCGGGGATGATGTCGACCGTCGTGCTCCCGTCGACGCCACTGCCGGTGACCTCTCCCGGGGCATCCGCCGTGACCGGATACACCGCGATCGGCGAGCGCACCGTGTTCTTCGCGCTCGTCCAGGTGAGCGAACCGGTGGCCCACTGCTCGACCGGGGCGCTGGTGCTGTCGAACGTGACCGAGAAGGTCTTCGACTGCCCCGGCTTGTCGAACGTGAGCTGGGACGGCGTGACGGTGACGTTCACTCCCGGCACGGAGGCCTTCGCGGTGAACACGCCCTTCTCCGTCGAGGTGACCGTGCGGGTGACGGTCTGCGCGCTGGCCAGCGACCCGATCGAGATCGACGCCTGGTTCAGGTCGCTGCCGTCGATGGGCTCGATGCCGGGGAAGTCCGACAGCCCCTTCCCGTCGAGGAAGGCCGCCCAGTCCCGGAACCCGTTGAGGTACAGCAGACCCGGGTTCAGGTATCGCCGCGCGTCGACCTGCCCCGCGCCCTGCTCGAACGGGTCGGTGTTCTTCGAGCCGTCGGGGAGCACGGTGTCGGAGGCGGTGGTCATCATCGCCGAACGGATCTCCGCCGGCGTCGCCCGCGGATGCTCGCCCAGGTACAGTGCACCGAGGCCCGCGATGTGCGGGGAGGCCATCGACGTGCCGGAGAGGATGCCGAACGTCGGCTGCTCGCCCGGCGCGTTGTGCGTGGCGGCGAGGATGGCGACGCCGGGAGCGGCGACGTCGGGCTTGAGCACGTCGTTGCCGTCGGCCAGGACCGGGCCGCGGCTGGAGAAGCCCGCGATCTGCGGGGTCGGCGTGGTCACGCCGGTGGTGTTCTCGCCGACGAGGGTGATCGGACGGTCGACTCCGCCCCGCACATACGCGAGGACCGCGTCGCGGTGCACGGCGTTCAGGTGCACGGTCGGCACGGCGTGGAAGTCGTTGTCGAGCGAGTCGGCACCGCCGGGCACGTTCACCAGGACCATGCCGAGGCCACCCGCGTCCTTCACCACCTGCGACTTCTCGGCGCGCGCGTTGCCGCCGCGGTCGCAGACCACGATGTGTCCGGCGACCTTCGCCGGGTCGAGGGTGCCGGGCAGGCACAGCGTCGCGTCCACCGCTCCGGGTGCCGCGGCATCCTGTGCCGCGATCGAGGGCCCGGAGACGCTCTCACCGAACGGCACGCTCACCGAGGCGCCGGCCTGCGCGAAGCCGTCGAACTGCACGGTGCCCTCCCACGTGGGGATGGTGGAGGCCGCGACCGTGGTGTACCACGGCGAGGCGTGGTCGGCCGTGACCGGGTCGGGACCGTCGTTGCCGGCGCTGGTCGCGACGAACACACCGGCGGCCGCCGCGTTGAGGAACGCCAGGTCCTCTGGTGCCATCACGGTGCTCGCCGCACCGCCGCCGATCGAGTAGTTGATCACGTCGACGCCGTCGGCGACGGCCTGGTCGATCGCGGCGACGAGGTCGCTCAGCGCGCAGATGTCGTCCGTGGTCACGGTCGTGTCGGGCCCGACGTAGCAGGCCTTGTATGCGGCGACCTTCGCGCCGGGCGCGACGCCGGAGATCGTCCCGAAGTCGACGCCCCCGATCGCAGCCTCCACCCCGAACTCACCCGCCGCCGTGCTCGCCGTGTGCGAGCCGTGGCCGTCGCCGTCCCGCGGCGAGAGGTAGTCGTACTGGAAGTCGAAGCCGGCGGCCTGGGCTCCCGCGAAGAAGTACTGCCCGCCGATGAGCTTGGTCGAGTAGTCGCTCGTGTCCCAGTCCTGGCCCTCGACCATCGCGCCGCGGAACTGCCCGCCGTCGGACTTGTCGAAGTACACGTAGGTGCCGTCGGTGTAGGGCTGCTGGCCCTTGTGCCGGGCGTTCTGCTTCTTCTGCTGCTTGAGCTTCTTGCCCTCGAACGACGGGTGCTCCGGGGCGATGCCGGTGTCGATCACACCCACGACGACGCCCTCTCCGGCCTTCTTCACGCCGCCGGTCTGCTGCCACACCCCGCCGCGGCCCTTGCGGTCGTCGCCGAGGCCGAGGTAGTCGGTGGAGGTCAGCGCGTCGGGGTGACGGATCTCGTCGGGGAACACCCCGAGAACGTCCTTCGAGGCCCGGAGCTGATCCACCTGCTCGCCCGTGAGGTCGGCGCTGAACCCGTTGAGCACGACCTGGTACGTCGTGTCCGGCGTCACGCCGACGTCGTTGATGAGGGTGGACTGCTCGGACTCGAGGTGCTTCACATAGCGCTGCGCGTCCTGCGACTGCGTCTCGAGCTGTTCGCCCTCGGCCGGCTTCGTCGCCTTCAGCCCCTTGACGTCGCCCTCGTAGCTGGCGAGGGGGTCGGCCTTCATGACCACGATGTAGTGCCCGGGGGTTCCCGCGACCGGAACGGGGTGTGTCACCTCCCCGGTCGCTGCGTGGCCGGCGGTTGCCGTCGATGCGATGAACAGCGTGGCCAGGGTGGCGGCCGCTGCCATCCGGAGGGGTGTTCGACCCATATCTCGCTCCCGATGATCACGGTGCAGCGTCGTTGCCGCACCGCGGATCACGATAACCCCGCTCCTCGGCGCCGGATCGAGAACTGAACGATGGTCCTCCCCGGTCGTGCCGATCGGCCAGGGTGCGCGACGGCCGGGTCGGGCGAAGGTCGCCGGTAGGCTGGAGGGGTGGCCCGAACCCCCGTCCTCACGACCCGCGTGCTGCTCGTCTGCGCCGCGATCGGTGTCGCGACGGGCCTCCTCGGCGGGATCGCCGGGTGGGTCACACCGGTGCTGCTGGCGAGCCCGCTGCTGTTCCTCTACGGGCTCGTGCTCGGGTCGCACGTGCTGCCGGGCATCATCGCGCAGGAGGTGCTGCGGCTGCCGCTCGTCGCGCTCATCACGCACGTGTTCGCGGCGCTCATCGCGAGCGCGTTCAATCCGGCGTGGGCGCTGCGTTTCATCGGCACCGCGCTGCTGTTCGGGCTCATCCAGGAGGGGGTCGCCGCGCTCACGCGGTACCGCTCCTGGGGCGCCTGGCGCTTCTTCGTCTCGGCCGCGATCATCGGCGTGATCGTCGCGGTCGTGGTGTTCTTCGCCGCCCACCTGTCGGTGATGCCGGTGTGGGCGCAGATCCTCTACCTCGCGATCTCGGTGCTCGGCCCGATCGCCTGGACCGCGATCGGCCTCGCAGTCGGCACGTCGCTGCGCCGGGCCGGGGTCGCCCGCCGCTAGCCCCGGAGCCTCGCTGGATAACACAGGTAAGGCTCAGCTAAGTTAGAGGTACACCCTCCGTCGAGCCCGGGACCTGCCGTGCGCCCATCCGCGCCCCTCCTCCGCGTGCGCGAGCTCTCGCTCACCCACGCCGGTGCTGCGCACCCCTCCCCGCGCGATGTGTCGTTCGACATCCGGCCCGGCGAGGTCGTGCTGCTGCTCGGTCCGTCCGGCTCCGGGAAGTCCACGCTCACCCTGGCGCTCAACGGCCTCATCCCGCACGCCCTCCCGGCGACCATGACCGGCACGGTCGAGGCGGGCGGGCTCGACACCGCGGACACCGCGACCGCGACGCTCAGCACGCACGTGGCCATGGTGTTCCAGGACCCGGACGCGCAGATCGTCACGGGCACCGTGTACGACGAGGTGGCGTTCGGTCCGGAGAACCTGCTGCTCCCCGTCGAGGTGGTGCGGGAGCGCGTCGCGGAGTCGCTGCGGCGCGTGGGCCTGTGGGACCGCCGCGACGACAACCCCGACCACCTGTCCGGCGGCGGGCGGCAGCGGCTCGCGATCGCCTGCGCCCTCGCGATGGGGTCGCCGCTGATCGTGCTGGACGAGCCCACCGCGAACCTCGATCCGCAGGGCATCGACGACGTGTACGCCGCGCTCGCGGAGGTGGTGGCCGCTGGCGATCGCGCGATCCTGCTCGTGGAGCACAACCTCGACGCCGCGATGGCCTTCGTGACCCGCACGATCGTGCTCGACCGGGAGGGGCGGGTCGCGTTCGACGGACCGGCCGCGGAGACGATCAGGGCGCACGCGGACGAGCTGCTCGCGATGGGCGTGTGGCTGCCGGGGGCCACCCTCGCGGCGCTGCGCCTGCGGGAGCGGGGGCACCGGTTCGATCCGCTGCCGCTGACCCCGGACGAGCTCGCGACGGCGCTCGCTGTGCGCGACGCCGTGCCCGACGCATCCGGCGCGTCCGACGAATCCCGCGAATCCGGCGCCGCCGCGAACCGGCCCGGCGAGTCGATCATCCGCACGCGAGGGCTCACGGTGAAGCGACGGCGCACCGAGATCCTGCACGGGGTGGACCTCGATCTGCCCGCGGGCAGCCTCACCGCGATCGTCGGGGCGAACGGGGCGGGCAAGACCACGCTCATCCAGGCGCTCGCCGGTGTGGTGCCGCCGCCGAAGGGGCAGGTGTCGGTCGACGGCATCGATCCGGGCACCGCCTCCCCGCGGGATCTCGCCGCCCGCATCGGCTTCGTGTTCCAGAACCCGGAGCACCAGTTCATCGCGGCGACCGTGTTCGACGAGCTCGCCCACGGCCTGCGGCTGCGGCACGTGACGGACGACGAGATCGCGGCGCGCGTCGCCGAGATGCTCGACCGATTCGGGCTGACGCACAAGGCCGACGTGCACCCGTTCCTGCTGTCGGGCGGCGAGAAGCGGCGGCTGTCGGTCGGCACCGCCCTGATCACACGGCCCCGGGTGCTCGCCCTCGACGAGCCCACGTTCGGCCAGGATCGCGCGCGCGCCACCGAACTGCTCGCCCTGCTGCGGACCCTGCGCGCGGAGGGCACCACGATCGTGCTCGTCACGCACGACCTCTCGCTGGTCGCCGAGCACACCACGCACACGGTCGTGCTCGCGGACGGCCGGGTGCACGCCGCCGGGCCGACCGCGGAGCTGTTCGCCGACCCCGCGGTGTTCACCGACGCGAGCCTGCGCCTCCCCGACGTGCAGCGCGTGCTCGCCGCCGCGGGTCTCACCGCGGAGTCCCCCGCACGCACCGCCGCGTCCGGACTCATCCCCGCACCCGCCCCCGCACCCCGATCCCCCGCTCCGGACCAGGAGGCGTCGTCGTGAGCGGCAGCACCGGCACCGTGTTCGACCCGTACGCGCGTCTCACCGCGACGGCGCCGCACCAGTTCCTGTATGCGCTCAACCCGCTCGCGAAGGTCGCGGGGTTCGCTCCCGCGATGGTGCTGCTCGTATTCGTGCGCGATCTCGCGACGCCCGCCGCGTTCCTCGCGCTCGCGTACGTGCTGATCCTGTCCGGAGCCAGGGTCACCGGGCGGCTGCTCGCGCTGCTGCTGCTCGGCCTGCCGTTGGGGATGCTCGCGGTCACCGTCGGGTTCTCGCTGTGGGTCGATGCCGCACGGGTCGACGGCACCCCGGCGCTGCTCTCGGTGGGCGACTGGACGCTGTACAGCGGCGCGCTCACGATCGGTGCGGCCACCGCGCTGCGGTTGGGGGCGATCGTCGCGCTGGCGCTGGTGGGCGGCCTCACGACCAGCGGCTCCGACCTGGTACGGGCGAGCGTGCAGCAGCTGCGGGTGCCGTACCGCATCGGGTACACGGCTCTGGCGGCGTTCCGCTTCGTGCCGCGGTTCGGGCACGAGCTGGCGGTGATCCGCGCGGCGCACCGGGTGCGCGGCTATCACGGCGGGCGCGGTCCCCTCTCCCGCATCGCCCGAGGCTGGGGGTACATCGTGCCGCTGCTCGCCGGGGCCATCCGGCATGCCGAGCGCGTGGCCCTGGCGATGGATTCCCGGGCGTTCGGCGCGCATCCGACGCGGACCGAGCGGCACCTGGTGCCGTTCCGCGTGCGCGACACCGTGTTCACCGTGGCGATGCTCCTCACCTCGGCGGCGATCTTCCTCGTCTTCTTCCCCTGGCAGCTCCCCCTCTCCTGAAAGGCACTCCATGGCATTCAGCAAGATGGTCAAGCCCGAGACGACCGAACTCCTGCACCTCACCGTGCTGCGCTCTGAACGGCTCTCGTCGCACTGGATCCGCGTGACGCTCGGCGGCGGTGAGATCGACCGGTTCCGCCCGATGGGGTACGACCAGTGGTTCCGGCTGTTCCTGCCCATCGGCGGCGAGGCCGGCCTCGACCGGGTGCCGGCGAAGGCGAACAAGATGCTCGGCTACCTCAAGTTCCTGCGCATCCCCGACGGCGAGCGGCCCGTGATGCGCAACTACACGGTGCGTGCCTTCCGGGCGGCGACCGCCAAGGCGGGGGCGGAGATCGACGTGGACTTCGTGTTGCACGGTTCTGCGGCCGACGGCACGGCGGGCCCGGCGTCGCGGTGGGCGGAGACCTGCGAGCCCGGCGAGCACGTGCTCATCATCGACGAGGGCCTCACGTTCAACCCGCTGCGGGGGACCGATCGCGTGGTGCTCGTCGGCGATGAGACCGCGCTGCCCGCAATCGCCGGGATCGCCGCCTCGCTCCCGGCGCACGCCACCGGCACCGCGATCGTCGAGGTGCCGGCCGACGACGACGCCCTGGACTTCCCGCGCCCTCCGGGGCTCGACGTGGTCTGGATCGTGCGCCCCCACGACGCGGCGCCCGGCGCTCTCGCCCTGGAGGCGCTGGGCCGGAGCGAGCTTCCGAGCGCGCCCTTCCACGCCTATGCGGCCGGGGAGCAGTCGCTGGCCTCCGGTGCCCGCAGGCTCCTCGTCGGCGAGCGCGGCGTGGACAAGAACGCCGTGAGCTTCTGCGGGTATTGGAAGGTCGGTGCGGCGTCGCCCGCGTCGAAGGCCGCCCGCGAGGCCGCGTCGGAACCCCTCGCATGAGCGCTCAGGATACGGCCGACGGCGCACCCCATCGCATGAGCGCGCCGGACGGCGATGTCTCCGGCAGACGACGGCGCTTCCGCTTCCCGACGGCGCTGCTGCTGACGTGCGCCGCGCTGGGCGTGGCCGGCGGGCTGCTGCTCGCTCCCGCGAACTGGGTGTCGACGATCCTGTTCCCGGGGCTGCCGTTCGTGAGCGTCGCTCTCGCCGGCCTGTGGCTGCTGCCGTCGGTGATCGCCCTGCGCCTGCTGCGCGCGCCGCTCGTGGGTCTGCTGGTCGGGTTGCTGGCCGGGCTCGTGATCGTGCCGTTCTCCGGGTACGGCTTCGGCAGCGTGGCGACGAACCTGTGGTGGGCGGCCTTCACCGAGCTGCCGTTCCTGTTCGTGATGTGGCGCTACTGGGGCACGTGGCTGCACTACGTCGGGGCCGTGGTGGTGGGGGTCGTGTATCCCCTGCTCGCGTGGGCGTCGTTCGACCTGGGCGGTTTCACCCTTCCGGTGCAGCTGCTCTTCTTCGCGATCACACTCGCGAGCTGTGTCGCCGCCACCGCCCTCGGCATCCTGATCGCTGATCGCCTGCGCGCCGCCGGAGTCGGCCGCGGCCGCTGACCGGCTCGCGTCGCGCATCCCACCGGGTCGAAGCGTCGTGCCCACGGAGTCGACCCGACCCCCCGTCAGGCGGCGATGTCGAAGCGGGCCCGCCCACCGAGCCGAGGCGTGCGTGCGGGGTCGATGTACTGCGGAGGCACGAACCACACCCTCGCCATCCCGCCGCCGCTACCACCGCCACCACTGCCGCGTTCTCCGCTGTCGATGTGGATGTCCCACCCGTTGTCGTGGATGCGATGGTGACACGTCTCGCACAGCAGCACCCCGTTGGACAGATCCGTCGGCCCGCGGTCGCGCGACCACCACCGGATGTGATGCGCCTTCGTCATCTCCGGCGGCAACCCGCACATCGCACACCCCCCGTCCCGCTCCACCAACGCCAGCCGCTGCGCCCGGGTGAACAACCGCTTCTCCCGCCCCCAGTCCAACACCTCACTGCCCCCGCCGAGCACACACGGGATCACCCCGCCGCCCGCCGCCATCCGCCGCACCGCCCCGACGCTCACCGGCTGATCGATCCCGTCCACCTGCGCCGACCCCGACCCGGCCTCCAGATCCCCCAGACCCACCCGCACCACCACCGTCGCCCCGGCCAGCGGCAACCGCGCCGCACACCCGAGCACGTGCCCCGCGAACGCCGCCAACGCATCCGCCTGGATCATCGGCACCGTACGACGGTCCGCATCCGGCGCACCCGCATCCGGCGCCTCCTGACGCGCCGCGAACGCTGCCGACACGAACCCCCGGATCGCCGCCACCACCGGCGCCGCCGTCTCCGCATCCAGCACCGCGTTCAGATGCACCATCCCGTCACGCTCGAACAGCGTCAACGACCGACGCGACCGCTGCTCCTCCGCCCGCGGCTCCACCCCATCCGGATCGACCCACGCCTCCGCCCGCACCACCAACCGCCGCACCTCATCCACCGACAACCCCGCCGCCTGCTCCACCAGCACCCGCTCGGCCTCCGCCACCCGAGCAGCACCCACGGCCACGCGGCACCGGTCGAGCATCGCGACGATCAGCGCGGCCGCCGGCGCACCGAACGCACCCGCAGCCAACGCCTCCCGCACGGACGGGTACTTCGCCGGCAGTCGCTGCCCCAGGAGGTCGGCGCGCGGGGCCGTGGCCTCGCCCACCGCCACCAGTCGCGCCGCCTCTCCCGTCGAGACTCCGGTCGTCGCGGCGATCAGCCTCGCCGGGTTCCGATAGCCCTGCTGCTTCGCCAGGCTGCCGGCACCGAGCTCAGGCCGCGACTCCCGCGCGATGCCCGCTCCCACCGACACGTGCACCGCGTCGAGGCGTCTCCGCAGCACGCCGATCGCGTCGTTCACCGCGATCAAGTGCTCGCGGTTCAGGTCGGTCGGATCGCCCACGCCACCCCACGCGGCGTCGAGGCGGGACATCGCCTCGTGCAAACCGGAGAGTGTGGACATGCCCCGATTCTACCGTCGACGGGTGCGAGTTTCGTATCTTTGTTCGAATCGAGAACCGGGATATCGGGGGCGTGAGGGCCACCGACGACCTGCATGGCCCGCATGGTGGTGCCCGACGGAACGAGCTCGGTCAGCACGATGCCGAGCGCCCGAGCACCCGGGGGGAGCCTCCGACGTACGGGTCGGAGCGCCGTGGGGACGGAGCCCGCGGACGGGAGGCGACAGGACACGAGCCGCCCGCGTCGATCCCCCTGTCGAACGGGGGCGGCTCCCCGCTACCCTGACGACACATGCCCTTCGAGCGAGAGTGAGTCTGCCGTGGCGGTCGCAGTGAACGTGGACAATTTCACCCGGGTCGAGACGGATACGATGATCGACCGGATACTGCCTCTGGTCGGCGGGATCGGGATCTTCCATCACGACCGGGAACTCGCCCCGCTCGACCAGCAGCCGGTGATCCGGCAGAACCGGGACACCCTCTACTCGGTTGCCGTCGTCGATCTCAGCGGCGGAGATGCCGTCCTCACCGTGCCGGAGGTCGGCGATCGCTACATCTCCGTAATGGTGATCAACCAGGACCACTACATCAACCACGTCTACCACCGCCCCGGCACCTACACGCTGACGACGAGCGAGTTCGAGACGGACTACGTCATCGTCGCCGCACGGATCCTGTTCAATCCCGCCGACACCGCCGACCTCGACGCCGTGCACGACCTGCAGGACGCGCTCACCATCACGACAGCCGGGGATCGCACCTTCACGCATCCCGACTACGACCCCGCAAGCTACACACAGGTCCGTGAGGCGCTGCTCACTCTGGGGAGGGCGATCGGCGGCCTGGGCGGAAGCTTCGGCCGCAAAGCGGAGGTGGATCCCATCCATCACCTCATCGCCACCGCGTCCGCCTGGGGCGGACTCCCCGACGCCGAAGCCTCCTACCTCAACATCACGCCGAACCTTCCGCAGGGTCGCTACACGATGACCTTCACCACGGTCCCCGCCGATGCGTTCTGGTCCGTGAGCGTCTACAACGCCGACGGCTACTTCGAGCCGGACGCGACCGGCAGGACCAACATCAACTCCGTCTTCGCCGAGACCGATGCGGACGGGTCGACCACCATCCATCTCGGCGACTTCCCGAGCGACACCCCCAACCAGATCCCCCTCCCCGACGGCTGGAACCTCCTCATCCGCCTCTATCGGCCACGCCTCGCCGAACTCGCGACCTGGGAGGCGCCCGCGATCCGCGCCGCCTGACGGACGGACCATCGCGTCCTCGGGCTACTTCACACTCCCCTGGGTGAGCCCGCCGACGAGCCACTTCTGCAGGAACAGCGCGAGCAGGTAGATCGGGATGAGGCCGGCGAGGCTGGCTGCGGCCATCTGCCCGAACATCACCTCGCGGCCGCCCTGCATGAGCGCGATGCCGACCGGGAGGGTCTGCGAGTCGATGCTCTGCGTGAGCAGCAGCGGGATGAGGAAGTCGTTGTACGCGAGGATGAACACGATGATCGACACGGCCACGATGCCGGGCGCGGTGAGCGGGAGGATGACCGCCCACAGGGTGCGCAGCGGTCCGCAGCCGTCGATCTGCGCGGCCTCGTCGACCTCGAACGGGATCGCGCGGAAGAACCCGTCCAGCAGCCACACGGCGACCGGGGTGAGCAGCAGGCCCTCCACGATGCCGAGCCCGATCACGGAGTCCATCAGCCCGGCAGTGCGCACCAGCACGAACAGCGGGATGATCGCGACGATCGGCGGGGCGACGTAGGCGGAGACGATCAGCCCGAGGGTCTGCTTCCCGCCCGCGCGGAGCCGCGCCATGGCGTAGTTGGCGGGGATCGAGACGACGAGCGACACCAGCACCGCCACGAGCGCGGCACCGAGGGAGTTGCGCAGGTAGGTGAGGATGGGCCAGTTCTCGAACGCGCCGACCCAGTTCTCGAACGCGAGACGCGAGGGCAGGATGCGGGTGGACAGGATGTCGTCCGGGCTCTTGAACGACATGCCCACCATGTACAGCACGGGCAGCAGGGCGAGCACGATCGCGACGAGGATCACGACCCACTTCACGACGGTGACGAGCACGGACGGGCGACCGGGGCGCGAGATGCTCGAGGTGCGGCTGCGACGACGACGGCGGCGCGCGTCCGGCACGACCAGCGTGACGGTCGCGCTGTCGGAGGCGTGGTCGGAGGTGCGGAGTGTGAGCGACATGTCAGCTCTCCCTGTGCAGGCGCTGCCGGACGGCGTTGAGCGGCAGGATGACGATGGTGACCAGCACCAGGAACGCGATGGTCTGCGCGGCGGCAGCCCCCACGTCGAAGGTCTGCAACCCGGTGCGGTAGATCTCGAAGCTGCTGACGGTGGTGTCGAAGCCGGGTCCGCCGCCGGTCATGATGAACACCAGGTCGAAGACCTTGAACGACACCACGAGCTTGAGCAGCAGCACGGTGACCAGGCTCGGCAGCACGAGCGGGAACGTGATGCGCCAGAACGTCTGCCACACCCCGGCGCCGTCGACCTGCGAGGCCTCGTACACCTCGGTCGGCAGGGTCTGCAGCGCGGCGAACACGAGCAGCACGCAGAAGGGCGTCCACTGCCACGCGTCGACCACGATCAGCGAGACCATCGCCGCCGGGCTCGAGCCGAGGAACAGGAACGGCTCGGCGCCCGGGCTGAACGACTGACCGATGTTGTTGAGCAGCCCGCCGGTGGGGGCGAGCATGAGCTTCCAGATCACGCCCGCCATCACCGGCGGCGTCATCAGCGGCAGCAGGAGCAGCACCCGGATGATCCGTCCGCCCTTGACGGCCGCGTCGAGTGACAGGGCCACCACGAGACCGGCGACGAGGGCGATCAGGGCGGACGGGATCGCGAAGAGCAGCGACCTGCCGAGGGACGGGAGGGTGACCCCGTCCCCCAGCAGTGCCGCGAAGTTGTCGAACCCGACCCAGTCCGCGAACGGACGCCCCAGCGACGAGTCGGAGAACGACGCGGCGACGATGTAGGCGAGCGGGTAGATCGCGATGATCACGATCGCGAGGATGGCGGGCGCCAGCAGGGCGCGGCCCGTCCACGACGCGCGTCGGGCGCGGCGCCGGGAGGTGACGGGTTGCGACATGAGCTGTCCTTTCGGGTTCGACGAGGCGATCAGTCGGCCAGGGACTGCCAGGTGTCCCAGGTCTGCTGCATCGCCTCTTCCGCGGTCAGGCTGCCCTGCAGCATGAGCGCGAGGTTGTCGCTGAGCGACTGGATCATCTCGGGGGCCTGCGGCGAGGTCGGCCAGGACTGCGCGTTGGGCAGCACCTGGGCGGCGACGGCCGACACCTCCGGCGCGAACTCGATGTACTCCGGGCTCTCCAGGGTGGAGGTGCGCGTGGGGTCGACACCGGAACCGGTCGTGGTGATCAGCTTCTCGTTCGTCTCCTTCGACGAGGCGAACGCGACGAACTGCTTCGCGAGGTCCTCGTCGCTGGCGTTCGGGCTGATGCCCATCGCCCAGCCGGCGTTCAGCGCTCCGGAGACCTTGCCCTCGGGTCCGACCGGCAGCGGCGCGACGCCCCAGCCGTCGACGATCTTCGACTGCTCCGGGTCCTGCGCGAACACGCCCAGGTCGGTCCAGAACTCGATCATGCCGACGGAGCCGGAGAGGAACTGCGGCAGCGCCTGCTCGAACCCGATCTCCAGCGGGCTGGGCAGCGCCGAACCGGAGGCATCGAGCATCGACTGTGCCGCGGCCACCGCGTACTCGGTGTCGAGCTGCGGCATCTGCGGGTCGATCGGGTCGGGCGACATGGTGGCGAGGCGGTTGAAGAAGGTCGAGCCGATGTTGAACGCGCTCTTCGAGCCGAGCAGGGCGTTGCCGTACACGCCGTTCGCCTTCTCGGCGTCGGTGATCTTCTGCGACACCTCGACGTACTCGTCCCACGTGGTCGGGACCTCGACGCCGTTCCGTTCGAAGATCGCCTTGTTGTAGAAGAGCACGTGCGTGTCGCCGTCGATCGGCAGCCCGTAGGTCGCGTCCTCGTACTGCGAGTAGGGGCCGAAGATCGCCTCGATGAAGTCGCCCGAGTCGATGTCCTCGTCGGACTCCACCCAGTCGGTGATGTCGGCGAGGGCCCCGGCGTCGGCGAGCGCGCCGACCGACGTGTACCAGTACTGGATGACGTCGTAGTTGTTGGTGCCGGACTGCGCGTCGAGGATCGCCTTGGTCTGGATCTGGTCGTAGGGCACGACCTCGACCTCGACCTCGACGCCGGTGGAGGCCTCGAAGTCCTCCTCGAGGATCTTGCCCGCGCCCTCCTGCGGGGCGGCGATGAGGACCTTGAGGGTCTTGTCGCCGCCGTCGCCGCCGGAGCCCCCCGCGTCGCCGGAGCAGCCGGCGAGCACGAGGCCCGCGACGGACGCCAGGGCGATGACGGGCAGGGCACGGCGCGTCAGCCGCGCGGGGGATGAGGAGCGTCGTTGCACACTCATGGTGCTGTCCTTTCGATGTTCTTTCTCGGGTGAGGGGTTCGTGCTCGGGTGAGGGTGGTGCGGGTTCAGGGCGCTCAGGCGTCGGGCGTCCAGGGGCGGTCGACCTTGTCGCCGTCGACCCAGGGGGTCTTCACGAACACGGCGCGGAAGGTCTCGTCGAACGGGTTCCGCACGAAGTGCTCCTCGTGCGGTGCGGCGCGCAGCACGTCGCCGGTCTCGACGACGCGACGGGTGTCGCGGTCGAGCCAGATCTCGGCGCGCCCCTCGATCACCACGAACGACTCGGTGTGGTGCTCGTGGAGGTGGTTGGCGAACTCGTCGCCGGGCCGCAGCACGACCACGCCGAACGCCGCGTCGTCGCCCTGCGCGAGGTAGCCGGGGCCCCAGTCGCCGAACCGGAGGGCGGCCTCGGCGCTGCGCAGCACGTCGGCGCTCATGCGAGCACCCGCGTCTCGGTGGCCTCGCGGAACAGCTCGTAGGCGTCGGCGGGGTCGGTGTCGTCGTGCACCACGGCCCGCACGGCCTGCATCATGGCCGCGGGGTGGGCGCTCTGGAAGATGTTGCGGCCCATGTCCACTCCGGCGGCCCCCGCGCGCACGGCGTTCGAGGCCATCGTGAGGGCGTCCAGCTCGGGCAGCTTCTTGCCTCCGGCCATGATGACGGGCACCGGGCACCCCGAGACCACGTCCTCGAAGCCCTCCTCGCAGTAGTACGTCTTCACGAGCTGGGCGCCGAGCTCCGCGATGATGCGGGTCGCGAGACCGAGGTAGCGGGCGTCGCGCACGAGCTCCTTGCCGACCGCGGTCACGCCGAGCACCGGGATGCCCGCGTCGTAGCCCTGGTCGACGAGCGTGGTGAGGTTGCGGATGCTGCGGCTCTCGTGCTCTCCGCCGACGAACACCTGCACGGCCACGGCGTCGGCGTGGAGGCGCACCGCATCCTGCATCGCCATCGCGGTGTACTCGTCGGAGAGGTCCTTGAGGATCGACGGGCCGCCCGAGGCGCGCAGCACGAGTCCGGCCCTGGTCGCCGGCGGGATCGAGGTGCGCAGGGCCCCGCGGGTGCCCATGAGGGCGTCGGCGTGCGCGGCCAGCGGCGCGATGTTCAGGTCGATGCGCTCCAGCCCCGAGGTGGGTCCCTGGAAGTAGCCGTGGTCGAACGCGAGCATCACGGTGCGCCCGGTCTGCGGGTCGAGGATGCGGGACAGGCGGTTCTGCATGCCCCAGTCGAGGTTCGCCGCTCCCCGGATGTTCTGCGTGAAGCGGACGGCGGGCTGGTCGGCGTGGAACTGCTTCGCGGAGGCGTTGCCTTCGAGGTCTGCCATGGGGTGTCTCCTTCGGTGTCGGGTGGTCGTCGTGGTCGTCAGCCGGCGTGACCGGCGGTCGAGAGTCGGGCGGGGGGCGGGTCGAGGGGGCCGCGGGCGGCGCCGGGCGGGGTGAACAGCGGGGGCAGGTCGGCGCCCGAGATCGACATCACGTCGCGGTAGACGCGGTGCCAGCGGGCGGTCACGGCGCGGTACCGCTCGTGCTCGGCGGGGTCGACGCGCTCGATGCGGTCGGGCTCGCCCATCGGCGGGAGTTCTGCGCCGACACCTCGGGCGGCCAGCCGGGCGGCACCGTACGAGGTGGCCTCGGGTGCGGGCGTGACGCGGGTGTCGAGCCCGGTGACGCCCGCGATGACCCGCGGCCACAGGGCGCCCGCGCTGGATCCCCCGGTGAACGTGACGGCGCCCTCGGCGACCGCGCGCCCGGCGGTGAGCGACGACAGGATCTCGAGGTGCGCGCTGGCGACGATCGCCGCGGACTCCTCGATCGCCCGGATGAACGCGCCGCGCGAGGAGCGGGCCGCGTCGTTGATGTCGAAGCCGACGAACGCGGGGGCCGCGTGGTGCCAGGCGTCGGCCTGCATCACGTTCGCCGTGGTCGCGACCACGCCGTTCGCCCCCGCGGGGACCTCGTCCGCCCACTGCTCCATCACGGCGAATGCGGAGGTGCCGGCCGCGCGACCGAGCTCGGCGGCGTCGGGGCACATCGCGTCGCGGAACCACCGCATCGCGAGGCCGGAGAGGAAGCCGATGCCCTCGACCATCCAGGTGCCCGGATCGACGTGGCACAGGGTGCGCAGGCGCCGCTCCGGGTCGATCAGCGGCTCCGTGGTCACGGCCGTGGTCTGCCAGAAGGTGCCGGCGACGATCGTCGGCAGCCCCTCGCGCGCCGCGATGCCGTGCAGCGCGAGCTGCGTGTCGGCGCCGCCCGCGACCACCGGCGTCCCCGCGGGCAGCCCGGTCGCGGCCGAGGCCTCCGCGGTCACGGCACCGACGACCTGCCCGCACTCGACCACGGGCGGCAGGATGCGACGGTCGATGCCGACGAGCCCGGCGAGCTCGTTCGACCAGTCGCGCGCCCGCAGGTCGAACAGGGCCGAGCTGGAGCCGCTGGTGGGCTCGGTCACGAACGCCCCGGTGAGCCGCGTGGTGACCCAGTCGCTGAGCATCCCGAAGTGGCGGGCGGCGGCGAGCACGTCGGGCTGGTGGCGGGCGATCCACCGCAGCCGGGCGGGGGCCGTGATCGACACCCAGTCGCCCGCGGTGCGGTACACCTCGTCGGCCACGCCCTCGGCCACCAGCTCCTCGGCCTCGGCGCGCGCCCGGCCGTCGGTGTTGGGGCACGCCCACAGCTCGCGCCCCTCGGCGTCGGACAGCACGAAGCCCTCGCGCATGCTCGACGCGGCGACCGCGGCCACGCGTCGCTCGCCCAACCGCGCGACCACCTCGGACACGGCGCCCGCGATGGCCGTCCAGCCGCCATCGGTGTCGAACACGGTGCCGCCGGGGTGACCGGGCACGGCGACGTGGGTCCACTCGCGGGCGGCCTGAGTGACCAGGCGACCCTCGATGTCGAAGGCGAGGGCACGCGCGGAACCGGTGCCCGCGTCGATCGCGAGGAAGACGTCGCTCAGCGCTCCCATCGCAGCTCACCTCCCGCGAGGAACCGCTCGATCTCGGCGGCGAGCATGTCGGCGCCGCGGGCGAGGGTCTGGTGGGTGGCGCCGGCGAGGTGCGGGGTGAGGATGAGGTTCGGCTGGGCGACCAGGTCGCGCCACGGACCGTCGGGCTCGTTCACGTCGAGCGCGACACCGGCGAGGTGTCCGCTGCGCAGCCCGTCGAGCAGCGCCTGTTCGTCGACGAGCGACTCCCGGGCCGTGTTGATCAGGAACGACCCCTGCGGCATGCGGGCGATCTGCTCGGCGCCGATCAGGTGGCGGTTGTCGGCGGTCGCCCTGGCGTGCACGCTCACGACGTCGCTGCCGGCGAGCAGCGCGTCCAGGTCGGACACGATGGTCGCATCGGTCACGGTCGCCGGATCGACGTAGGGGTCGTACGCCGCGATGGTGGCGCCGAGCGCCCTGGCCCGCGCGGCGACGAGCCGGGCGACGTTGCCGTAGCCGATCAGCCCGAGGCGCAGGCCCTTCACCTCGCGCCCGAACCACCTCGCACCCTCGAACGTCGACTCCGCGAGCGGCCGCCCCTCGGCCACGCGCTCGTCGACGTCGCGCAGCGATGCGGGCACGTTCCGCACGATCGAGATGAGGAACCCGATCGTGAGGTCGGCCACGGCGTCGGCGTTCTTACCCGGCGTGGTGGTCACGCGCACGCCGCGCTCGCGGGCCGCGGCGAGGTCGACGTTGACGGGTCCGCCGCGCGCGCAGCCGAGCAGCCGCAGCCCGGGGAGCGCGGCGAGCACGTCGGCTGTGAACGGCGCGGCATGGAACGCGACCACGTCGTACCCCTGCGCGAGCCGCGCGACCTCGGCCGGGTCGCCCTCGAACTCGTGGATCGACGAGGCGTCCCACGTCGGCTCCGCGATCGTCATGGTGGCCGTGTCCACGGGGATCCCCCGCTGCGCGAACGCGCGGGTGAACACCTCGGCGGTCATGTAGCTGTCGCCGATGACGAGGATGCGGTGGTCGGTCATGTGCGGGTCTCCCGGTGGGGTCGTGGGGCGGGTGCGGGTCAGCGGAGGGCGGCGGGGTAGCGGCCGGACGCGGTCTCGTTCGAGATGCCGGCGGCGTCGAACCCGGTGTCGACGCTCACGCGCAGACGGTCGGTGCGCACGGATGCGCGGGAGAAGTCGATGGGCTGTCCGCCCTGGTCGTACGCGACGGCCTCGACCACGACGATCGGGTGTCCCGGCTCCACTTCGAGCAGCCCGGCCAGCATGCGGTCGGCGGACACGGCCTCGATCGTGCGGTGCATGCGCGCGATGCGCACCCCGGTGACCCGGGTGATGGCGGCGTACAGGCTCGCGCGCGGGTCCCGCAGGTCGGGCAGCACCCCGGCGAACCGCGTCGGGAGGTAGTTGATCACGTGCACGGCCGTGCGGGCGCCGACGGCACGCACGCGCTCCAGCACGAAGCCCATGCCGTCGGCGGAGTCGCGTCCGACGACCGCGGCCGCCCACGACGGCAGCGGCTCGATGCCCGCGCGGAGGATCTCCGAGCTCAGGGCGCTGCGGCCGTCTTCGCTGTATTCGCCCAGCAGGCTGGGGGCCGAGGGCAGCGTCCAGGCGGAGGGGCCCTGCGCGCGCTCGACGAAGGCACCCTTGCCCTGCTGGCGGGAGATGATCCCGGCGGTCTCCAGTCGCGACAGCGCGTCGCGGACCGAGGTGCGGGAGGCGGCGAAGTGGGCGCGCAGCTCGTTCTCGCTGGGCAGGCGGTCGCCCGGACCCCAGGTGCCGTCGGCGATCTGCGCCTCGACGGCGCGCATGATCTGGAACCAGATGGGTGCCGTCGACGTGCGGTCGAGCGGCGGCAGGGTGAGCGGGGACATTCCGGCCTCTTCGGTGAGCGGGTGCGGAGACCTCGGCGTCTCCGAGCCGGACGACTCCTGTCCGGACATGTATCGATCATCGCGGAGCACATGTCTCCTCTGAAGAGACAAGTCAGAACTTCGCCGCCGCGATCCCCTCCCGGCTCTTTATATGGGCGCGATCAGGCTTTTCCTCGCGTCATCCGCCATCGACGACCGTGCTCGTCCCGCCCGGCCCCGCCCACTCGACCCTCCCCGTCGATACAAGTCCTCCCCCGTCCGCGTCTCGTCACCCCTCGGCGACCCCCACCCCCTCCCGTGAGGCGGGATCGAGGTCAGAGCGCGAGGTGAAGTCGCAGCGCCTCGTCGAGCGCGCCCATCAGCTCCGCGGGCACCCAGCCCACGGGGCGCACGATGCGGGCCACGGCGATGGTGCGCACCTGCTCGGCCTGCGCCTTGCTGTCTCGGTCGAGGCCGGTCGCGGCTGCGGGCAGCAGCACCTGGAAGGGCCACACGCGCTCCGTCGCCGTCGTGAGCGGCACCACGGTGACCGTGGCGCCCGGGCGACGGATCGCCACCGCGTTGGCGGTGTTGTTGCTCACCACGACCGCCGGCCGCGTCTTGCGCGCCTCGGAACCGACGCCCGGGTCGAACGAGGCGAGGACGATCTGCCCACGGCGGAGCAGCGCGACCGCGACGTCACTCACGCCGAAGCCAGGCCATCGTCGGCGGCGGAGTCCCACTCCTCGTCGTACCCCTCGCCGTAGGCCTCGGCATAGGCGTCGGCGAGCCGGCTCTCGCGGAGGAGCCGAACCGCGTCCTGGATCGCCGCCGACCGGGACGGGTAGCGGCCCTCGAGCGTCTGCGCGTCGAGGAAGGCGAGGTCGCCGTCCGGCAGACTCAGGCTGATCTTCGCGGTGCTCACGCGGTCATCCTACCGTGGTACCACCACGGGTACCACCGCCCCCATGCCCGGTGCGGGACGGAAAACGCACCCCCCGGCGCCTTCCGGGGCGCACTTTCGATCCCGGACGCGCACCCCCGGGCCCGCCGCCCGGATGCGGGATGGAAAACGCACCCCCGAATGGCTCCGGAGGTGCGTTCTCGATCCCGCGCGGGGGCGCAGGCGGGCCGGGGGTGGGGTCAGCGCTTGCCGGCGATCTGACGGCCGACGATCTCGCGCATGATCTCGTTCGTCCCGCCGTAGATGCGGTGCACGCGCGCGTCGAGGAACGCCCGCGCGATGGGGTACTCGGTGATGTAGCCGTAGCCGCCGTGCAGCTGCACCCCGGCGTCGAGCACCTCCCACTCGCGCTCGGTCGCCCAGAACTTGACCTTCGCGGCCTCCTCGGCCGACAGCTTGCCGTCCTTGTAGGCCAGCAGCGCGCGGTCGATGTAGGCCCACAGCGCGTCGACCGTGGTGGCCATGTCGGCGATCTGGAAGCGGCTGTTCTGGAAGTCGATGATCCGCTCGCCGAACGCCTCGCGGTCGCGGGTGTACGCCACGGTCCAGTCGAGGGCGGCCTGCGCGGCTGCGGCACCGGCGACCCCGATCGACAGGCGCTCGAGCGGCAGGTTCATCATCAGCTGGATGAAGCCCTTGCCCTCGACGCCGCCGATGAGGTTCTCCTCCGGCACGAACACGTCGCTGAACGACAGCTCGGCGGTGTCGTGCCCGTGGAAGCCCATCTTGCTGAGCTTCTTGCCGTGCTCGAAGCCCTCCATGCCGTCTTCGATCAGCACGAGGCTGAAGGCGTCGGGGCGGTTGCCCTCGCCGGTCTTGACGAACGTGACGACCAGGTCGGCCGTGGCGCCGGACGAGATGAACGTCTTCGCGCCGTTCACGAGGTACCCGCCGTCGACCTTCTTGGCGGTGGTCTTGATGCCGCGCAGGTCGGAGCCGGCGCCCGGCTCGGTCATGGCGAGCGCACCGACGACCTCGCCGGTGGCCATGCGCGGCAGCCACTTCTGCTTCTGCTCCTGCGTGCCCATGTGCACGAGGTACGGCACGGCCAGGTCGTCCTGGATGCCGAAGGCTCCGGCGAGCGAGCCGGCGCCGGCGGCGATGACCTCTTCGTTCACGATCGCGCGGAAGCGGTAGTCCTGCAGCATGCCCGCGCCGCCGAACTCCTCGGGGACCGACAGGCCGATGATGCCCGCCTCACCCGCGGCGCGCATGGTGTCGCGGTCGACCTCTCCCGCGGCGTCCCACTTCTCGATCGCCTCGCCCGTCACGTGGCGCTTGACGAAATCCTTGACGAGGTCCCGGAAAGCCTCGTGGTCCTCTTCGTAGATGTCGCGTTCCATGCCGTCCTCCCGAACGTGTCGTGCCTCATTGCTCCGGCGATTCTACGGCCGACGGCGGGCCCGGCAGGGGACATTGTGAGAATGCATCCCACGGATCGTGACACTCGGTACCGGGGTTGTGGGAAGCCTCAATCGGCTCATCGACGGCGCGGCGGGACGCGGCGGGATCGCCGACCGGGAGACTCGGGGCATGCAGGAAGTCTGGCCGTACATCACCGCCCTGTGGTTCACCGTCGCGCTCCTCGCCGGAGGATTCGCCCGCACGCGGGGGCGCTCGGCGTGGGTGTGGTTCCTGCTGACGCTGTTCACCGGACCGATCGCGGCGTTCCTCCTCGTCGTCTGGCCATCCGTCGAGGCGCGCAGCCCGCGCTGAGGGCAGCCGGGCGTCAGTGCGCGTAGTCGGGCGCCGCGGGCAGCCCGAAGAACTCCTCGAGCGTGTGATACCCGCCCTCGTGGTACGCCGCCGCGAGGTCGACGCCGACGTACCGCAGGTGCCACGGCTCGGGTGCGTAGCCGGTCACGGGCGTGCCGACCTCTTCGTAGCGCACGATGAAGCCGAACTCCCAGGCGTGCGCGGCGACCCAGTCGCTCTGGCCCGTGCCGCCGAACCCGTCGAGGCCGCCGCAGCCCGCATCGCACGCCACCACATCCAGCGCCAGGCCGGTCTGGTGCTCGCTGTGCCCGGGGCGCGCCGAGCCGGCGTCGGCCTCGGCCTGCCCCTGGGCACGGACGTGCGAGTCGTAGGTCGAGACCTGGAGCCCGTACGAGCGGTAGCCGTTGTTCGCGCCCAGCCGCCCGACGCCTGCCGCCTGAGCGGCATCGGCCATCGCGCCGACGGCGGCGGCCACGTCGGGGCGCACGAGGCCGGAGGGCGTGGTCATCTGCAGGGGCACGGCGTCGAGGAGCGCCGGCTCGTAGTCGGCCGGGGTCAGCGGAAGACCCTTGTTCACGACGACCCAGACGCGGGCGGGGTCGGTCAGCGAGATGCACGGCGCGTTGCCGGCGACCACCGCCTCGCGGAACGCCGCACCGCCACCGAACCCGGCGATCGTCGCCGCGTCGTCACCGTTCGCGATGGCCTGCTGCACTCCGGGCTCGGCGCACGGGTCGGCCGCGGGGATCGCCGCCGTCCGCACCGCCGGCACCTGCGCGACCGCGACGGGCCGC
>NZ_SSDM01000313.1:0-4997 GCF_004794375.1 Microbacterium sp. K35
CCCCGCGGCGATCGCGTGGCGCACGTCGCGCTCGGCGACCGCGAGCTCGTCGGCGTCGTAGTGGAAGTCGCCGGCGCGCGGACGGATCAGCACGTGCACCTCGGGGCCGTCGGCGGCGGCGGCGAGCGCTAGCTCCACGGTCCCGGGCGAGGGGGTGAGGCCGCCGAGCGCGAGGGCCGTGGCGAGCTCGACACGGGCGGCGCCGATCTCTGCGGCGATGCGCACTCCGGCGGGGTCCTGGACGGCGAGTTCGAGAGCGAGGGTACGGGTCACCCGTCCATTCTGCCGGGTGGATCCGCGACGGCCCGCCCACGACGCCCGAATATTAGATAGACTAACTAAGTATGTCTGCGCCCGATGATCTCCTCGCCCTCACCGCCACAGACCTGCGCCTGGCCACGTTCCGGCTCGCCCGCCGCCTCCGCTGCGCCCGCGCCGCCGACACCATGAGCGACACCCAGCTCGCCGTGCTCGCCGATCTGCGCATGAACGGCCGCCGCACGATCTCCACCCTCGCCGAGCGCGAGCGCGTGACCGCCCCCTCCATGACCAGCATCGTCAACGGGCTCGAGGAGCAGGGCTACGTCGCCCGCACGCCCGACGAGGACGACCGCCGTCGCGTCCAGGTCGACATCACGCCCGCCGGCGCCGAGATCGTGGTCGAGACCATCCGCCGCCGCGACGAGCTGCTGGCCGACATGCTCCGCGAGGTCGACTACACCGAGGCCGAGCTCGCGATCCTGCGCGATGCGAGCGCCCTGATGCGGAGGGTGGTCGAACGATGAGCGCCATGTTCCGCTCGTTCGCGAACATCAACTACCGCATCTGGTTCGCGGGCGCCCTGGTCTCCAACGTCGGCGGCTGGATGCAGGCCACCGCGCAGGACTGGGTCGTGCTGACCGAGCTCACCGACAACGACGCGACCGCGATGGGCATCACGATGGCCCTCCAGTTCGGGCCGCCCCTCGTGCTCGTGAGCCTCACCGGCTGGGTGGCCGACCGCTTCGACCGCCGCCGCATCCTGCTCGCCACGCAGGGCTCGCTGCTCGCGCTCGCGATCGCCGTCGGCTCGCTGCTGCTGGCCGGCGTCATGACACTGCCGATGATGTTCGCCTTCGCGCTCGGCTTCGGCATCGTCAACGCGTTCGACGCCCCGGCCCGCCAGGCCTTCGTGTCCGACATGGTCTCCGCCGCCGACACCTCGAACGCGGTCGCCCTCAACTCCGCCTCGTTCAACCTCGCCCGCATGGTGGGCCCGGCCGTGGGCGGCCTCCTCATCGTCGCGATCGGCTCCGGGTGGGTGTTCATCGCCAACGCCGCCACCTTCCTCGCGATGATCCTGGCCCTGCTGCTGATGCGCGCGAACCTGCTCGCCCCGCGGCCCAAGCACCGCAACCGGGGCGGGCTGGCCGAGGGCTTCCGCTACGTGTGGGCGCGCAGCGACCTCAAGGTCGTGTTCGTGACGGTGTTCCTGATCGGCGCGTTCGGCATGAACTTCCCGATCTTCGCCTCCACCATGGCCCTCGAGTTCGGTGCGGGAGCCGACGGCTACGGGGTGCTCAGCTCGGTGCTCGCGATCGGCTCGCTGATCGGCGCGCTGCTCGCCGCCCGCCGCGACACCGCCCGCGTGCGGGTCGTGATCCTCGCCGCGGGCGGGTTCGGCATCGCCGCGTTCGTGTCGGCCGCCATGCCGAGCTACCTCGCCTACGCCGTGACCCTCACCTTCACGGGCTTCATGATCGTGACGCTGCTGACCACGGCGAACGGGTACGTGCAGATCACGACCGACCCGGCGCTGCGCGGACGCGTGCTGGCGCTGTACATGGCCGTGATCATGGGCTCGACCCCGGTCGGCGCGCCGATCGCCGGGTGGGTCGCCGACACGTTCGGCCCCCGCGCCGCGATCATGCTGGGCGGCACGGCGGGCTTCGTCGCGTGCACCATCGGCGTGCTGTGGGTGCTCACCTCCGGGCGCCTGCACCGGCACGAGACCAGCCGCTTCCTGCTCACCCTCGACGAGACGCGGCCGCTGCGGGTCGTGCAGCCCGTCGAACCGGTCGACTTCACCGAGAAGGCGACCGTGACCACGCCGATCCGCACGGTGCGCCGCGACGACGGCGAGTGACGACCGCGGCGTTTTGTCAACGCCCTCCGTGTCACCCGCCCCACGCCGTACGGTCGGGCCATGGACGACAACATGAGCACCCCCCACCCCCAGGACCCGGCCGAGGGCGCGCCCGACGTCGACGTGCCCCAGGAGGACGGCCAGGGCGACGGCACCGGCGGCGCGATCCAGGGCGACAGCTCCCGCGGCGAGTCGACCGGCGGCGCGATCCAGGGCAGCTCCGGCCCCGGTCACGCCCCGCTCGGCGGCTCGGAGAACACGGAGGACGGCCTCGACGCGGACAACCCCGCCGAGGAGGACACCCTGAAGACGCTCGACCCGGACAACCCGCCGGCCTGAGCGCTCCCGCACACGGAACCGCGGACGGGACGACCGGAGACCGGTGCCCGCCCGCGGATCCTTCGCGTGCGTGTGAGGGGCTCAGCCCGCCAGCACGAGCTTGAGCTGCTCGACCGCCCAGTCGAGCTCGGTCGCGCGGATCACGAGCGGCGGGGCGATGCGGATGGTCTGGCCGTGCGTGTCCTTCACGAGCACGCCCCGCTCGGACAGCTTCTCCGCGACCGCCCGGCCCGTCCCGATCGCCGGGTCGATGTCGACGCCGGCCCACAGCCCCGCGATGCGCACCGCAGTCACGCCGTGGCCGATGAGCGGCTGCAGCGCGGCCTCCAGGTGCGCACCCAGAGCCCGTGCGCGCTCCTGGAACTCGCCCGTCTGCATCATCTCCACCACGCGCAGCCCGACCGCCGCCGCGAGCGGGTTGCCGCCGAACGTCGATCCGTGCTCGCCCGGGCGGATCACGCCCAGCACGTCGCGGTCGCCCACCACGGCCGACACCGGGAGGATGCCGCCGCCGAGCGCCTTGCCGAGCAGGTACAGGTCGGGCACGACGCCCTCGCGGTCGCACGCGAACGTCTCGCCCACGCGGCCCAGTCCCGCCTGGATCTCGTCGGCGATGAACAGCACGTTCTTCGCGTCGCAGATCTCGCGGATGCGGCGCAGGTAGCCCTCCGGCGGGATCACGACCCCGGCCTCGCCCTGGATCGGCTCGACCAGCACGGCCGCGGTGTTCTCCGTGATCGCGGCCTCGATGGCGTCGGCGTCGGCGAACGGCACCCGGTCGAAGCCCGGCGTGTAGGGGCCGAAGTCGTCGTGCGCGGTCTCGTCGTCGCTGAAGCTCACGATGGTGGTCGTGCGCCCGTGGAAGTTGCCGTTGGCCACCACGATGCGCGCCTCGCCCTCGGGGATGCCCTTCACGCGGTAGCCCCAGGCGCGGGCGACCTTGATGCCGGTCTCCACGGCCTCGGCGCCGGTGTTCATCGGGAGCACGAGCTCCTTGCCGCACAGCTCGGCGAGCGCCGCGGCGAAGGGCTCGAGCGTGTCGCTCTGGAACGCCCGGCTCACCAGGGTCACGCGGCCGAGCTGCTCCGTGAGGGCGGCGACCAGCGCGGGGTGGCGGTGACCGAAGTTCACGGCCGAGTAGGCGGCGAGCAGGTCGAGGTAGCGCTTGCCCTCCACGTCGGTGACCCACGCGCCCTCGCCCCGCGCGATCATGACCGGCAGCGGGTGGTAGTTGTGCGCGACGTGCGGCTCCGCGTGCGCCGTGGCCTCAGCGGCCGCCGCGGTCACCGGCTCGACCGCGGTCACTTCGCACCGCGCAGTTCGAGCGTGCAGCACTTGATGCCGCCACCGCCGAGCAGCAGCTCGGACAGGTCGACCGTGATCGGGTTGTAGCCGCGCTCGCGCAGCTGCTGCTCGAAGCCCTTCGCGCGCGGCGAGATGATCACGTTGTAGCCGTCGCTGGACGAGTTGAGGCCGAACACCGCGCCGTCCTCGTCGGACACCAGGATCGCGTCCGGGAAGCGCCGCTCGAGCTCGGCCCGGCTGGCGTCGTCGAAGGCACCGGGCAGGTAGGCGATGTTGGCGCGCTCCGGGCCGCCGTTCTCCACGCCCTGCACCGGGTCGAGCACCGCGATGGCGGTGTCGAGGTGGTAGAAGCGCGGGTCGACGAGGTTGAGCGACACGACCTCGCGGCCGAACACCTCACCCACCTCGCGGTGGCTGTCGCCCGTGGAGCGGAAACCGGTGCCGGCGAGGATCACGTCACCCACCAGCAGGAAGTCGCCCTCACCCTCGTTGACCTCTTCGGGCAGCACCGTGTCGTAGCCGTTGGCGCGGAACCAGTCGGCGAACGCCGGGGCCTCGCCCTGACGCTCGACGAAGCGGAACTCGGGCACGTACGCGCGGCCGTCGATCAGGAAGCCGCCGTTGGCCGTGTAGACCATGTCGGGGTATCCGGCGAGCGGCTCGATCAGCTCGACCTCGTGGCCCAGCTCGACGTACAGGTCGTACAGCTTCTGCCACTGCTCGACCGCACGGGCCGTGTCGGTCGGCTTGGCCGGCTCCATCCACGGGTTGATCGAGTAGTTCACCGTGAAGTGCTCTGGACGGCACATCAGGTAGTGGCGGCGGTGCGCGGTGCGCGCAGGGGCGGTGGTGACGGCGGTCTCCGGCGTCGACATGGATGCTCCTCGTGTGAACGGGCGCGGCGGACGCTGTCCAGGGGCCCGGCGGTCCTTCGACCCGTCGCTCGCGCGGGAGCGGGTGCGGGGAAGATGCGACTCGGGCACGCCGGTGACCATTGTGCCACCCGCGCCTGACCGCCCGCCAGATCCCGCGCCGCCGCGCTCAGGTGCCGCGCACGACCAGCTTTCCGACCACGTGCCCCTCCTGCAGCCGGGCGAGCGCGGCCCCGGCCCCGGCGAAGTCGTAGGTCTCGGCGATCACCGGCACGAGGCTGCCATCCGCCACGAGCTCGAGCAGCCGGGCGAGCACCTCGGGCCGGGGCGTCGCCGCGAGCGGGCGGATGCGCCGG
>NZ_SSDM01000314.1:0-828 GCF_004794375.1 Microbacterium sp. K35
GCGCGCTCGTGCGCGAGCTGGCCGCGGTCGGCGTCTCCGGGGTCGTGGTGGAGCTCGGCGACCGGATGCCGCGCGTGCCGGACGCCGTGGTCGAGGCGTGCGCGGAGGCGTCGCTCGCCCTGGTCGCGCTGGCCGGAGAGGTCAAGTTCGTCACCGTGACGGAGGCCGTGCACCGCGCACTGATCGACGCGCAGACGGCGGCCCTGCGCGAACGGCAGCGACTGCACGAGCTGTTCACGGCCCTCAGCCTGCGGGGAGCCCCGGCGGACGTGATCGTGACCGAGACGGCCCGCGCGCTCGACGCGCCGGTCGTGCTGGAGAACCTGGCGGGAGAGGTGATCGCCACCGAAGCGCTGTCCCGTCCGGTCGCCGAGGTGCTCGCGCTGGCCGCCGACGGAGCGTCCGAGCGGGTACCCGTGCAGGCGAGGGGTGTGCGCTGGGGGTCGCTCACGGCACTCGTGGGGCCCCCGCACCCGGCCGGTCGACTCACGGTCCTGGAGCTGGGGGCCACCGCGCTCGCGTTCGGATGCCTCGCCGACGGAGCGGCGGAGTGGACGGTGCTCGCGCATCGCACGCTGATCGACGACCTGCTGGGGTCGCGGTTCGCGCGCGTCGACGATGTCGCGGCACGGCTCGCCCGACTGGGGCTCGACGTGGGCGGGCGTCCGGCGTGCGGCGTGGTCGTGCGCACGTCCGAGGCGGCGGACCGTATCCGAGCCCGCGCGACCGCGGAAGGGGTGGCCGTGCTCGCCGCCCGACGCGACGACGCGGTCGTGCTCCTCGTCGTCCCGCCAGCCGGAGGTCTGAGCGACGCCGCCGCGCGCCGCA
>NZ_SSDM01000315.1:0-2633 GCF_004794375.1 Microbacterium sp. K35
GAAGCTGCTGGCGCCGCCAGCCGTGACCGCGCGGGCGTCGCCAGCAGCTTCGCCGACACGAACGCCACCAGGCGGGCGACCGCCGGCACCAGGAACGCCGCGGCGATCGCGTAGCCGAGGGCCACCAGCGGCATCGTCCACGCGAGCTCCCACGACGTGACCGGATACGGCGAACCCACCGGGTCGTCGGCCGGCGCGAACTGCCAGTACCACGTGACGGCGAGGGTGTTCACGGCCGAGACGGGAAGCGCGAGCGTGAGCAGCGACAGCCACATCACGGGGAACGCGTGCACCGTGAGCCACAGGGCGTCGCGGGCCGTGGCGCGCGAGAAGGCGAAGCGCAGCCGCTCATCGATCGTCGAGCCGCGGGGCAGCGTGCGCGCGAGCGGCGGAAGCTCCTCACCCCGCCGCCGCCCGATGCGCCGCCGGTTCACGTCGCTCCACCGGTGCAGCACCTGCACGGCCTGCGGCATCAGCAGCACACCGCCCGTGATGAGCATGAGCGGCAACAGCACCAGGATCACGCAGAACAGCCCGAGGGAGACGACCGACGCCCCGAGCTCGACCCCCAGATACCCGGCGTCGCGCAGCCACCGGCGCCCCCATCCGTCCTTCACCCTGCCAGTCTGCCGGAGCAGAGTGCGCGGCACGGTATAGCCAGCTCCACCATCGATCGGGGACCGGGCGGGATGGGGCCGCCCGCTCGGTGTTCCTAGCGTCGAAGCATGACCACCACACCCCCTGCGCCGCTCGTCGAGGCGGCACCCACCGAGGCCCTCCGCCTCTCCGGACTCGTCAAGGCGTACGGCTCCGGCGCCGCGCGCGTCACCGCTCTCCGCGGCGTGAACCTGGCCATCGCGAAGGGCTCCTTCACGGCGATCATGGGGCCGTCCGGCTCGGGCAAGAGCACGCTGCTGCACAGTGCAGCGGGGCTCGATCGTCCGACCAGCGGCACCGTCCACCTCGGCGGCACCGAGATCTCCGCCCTGAAGGCGCGCCAGCTCACGACGTTCCGCCGCGACCACGTCGGCTTCGTGTTCCAGGCGTACAACCTGCTGCCCGCGCTGACCGTGGAGGACAACATCACCCTCCCGCTGCGGCTGGGCGGACGCGCCATCGACCACCGGTGGCTCGAGACACTGCTCGACGCGGTGGGGCTCGCGGACCGACGCCACCGCCGACCCGCCGAGCTCTCCGGCGGCCAGCAGCAGCGGGTGGCCATCGCCCGCGCGCTCATCACCCGCCCGCACGTGGTGTTCGGCGACGAGCCGACCGGCGCGCTCGACTCGCGCACGGGTGCCCAGGTGCTCGACCTGCTCGCCCACACCGCGCGGGAACTGCACCAGACCGTGGTCGTCGTCACGCACGACCCCGTCGTCGCCTCGCACGCGGACCGGGTGGTCTTCCTCGCCGACGGCGCGTTCGCGGGACACCTCGACGGCGCCACCGCGCAGGAGATCACCGCCCGCATGAGCACGCTCGGGGAGTGGTGATGGCCGCCGCGTCGCTCGGCCTCGGACGGCTCGTCCGCGCCGACCTGCGCCACCACCGGCGCAGCCTCGCCGGAGTGTTCGTGGCGATCTTCGTCGCGAGCGCCCTGGTCACCGGGCTCGGCGTGCTCGTGGAGTCGGGCATCCGCGGCGGCCTCGCCCCGCAGCGCTACACGGCAGCCGAGGTCGTGGTGGGCGCCGTGCAGCAGGTCGACGTGCCGGAGGACCTGCCCGTGGCACTGCGCGAGCGCGCGCCGCTGCCCGCCGACGCCGCCCGCGAGATCTCGGAGCTGCCCGGGGTCGAGGCCGTGGTCGCCGACGTGACCGTACCCCTCGCGGCCTCGGGAGCCCCGGATGCGACGGCGGTCGTGGAGGCGCACCCCTGGGCGGCGTCGGCGCTCACGGGCTTCACGCTCAGCGACGGCCGCGAGCCCGCCGAGGCCGAGGAGGTCGTGGTCACCGCGGACTCCGGGCACGCGGTGGGCGACACCCTCTCCCTCGCGCACGGCGGTGAGCCGGCGGACTACCGCGTCGTGGGCGTGGTGACCGCGCCCGTGCCGCCCGAGCGCGGGGCGGCCGTGTTCCTCACGGGCGACCGCATCGCCGAGCTCGACCCGCATGGCGGCGCCCCGCAGGTGCTCGGCGTGTTCGTGGAGGACGAGGACGCTGAGGCCGTGGCGACCGCCATCGGCGAGGCCCTGCCCGGGGTGGTCGCCCGCACCGGCGACGCCCGCGGCGACGTGGAGTTCCTCGACTCCGGCGCCGCCCGCACGATGCTCGTCGCGATCGGCAGCGCCTTCGTCGGCACGTGCATCCTCGTGGCGCTGTTCATCGTGGCGGGCACGCTGTCGCTGTCGGTGCAGGCGCGACGGCGGGAGTACGCGCTGCTCCGGGCGGTGGGCGCGACACCGCAGCAGGTGCACGCGCTGATCGCCCGCGAGGTGCTCGCGGCGGCCGCGGTCGCCGCGGTGCTCGGCCTGGCTCCGGGCTACCTGCTCTCGACGGTGCTGCAGACCGCGTTCGTGGCCGGAGGGGTGATCCCGGGCGACTTCGCGCTCGCCGTGAGCCCGATCCCCGCGGCCGGTGCTCTGCTGCTGGTGCTCGGCGCGGCGTGGGGCGCGGCCCGGATCGCGGCGCCGAGCA
>NZ_SSDM01000316.1:0-7534 GCF_004794375.1 Microbacterium sp. K35
CGCGGCGGGGGCACCCGCCTCCGCGACGCCGGCACCGATGCCGCGACCGACGGCCTGGCCCTGGATGATCCCGGCGAGGTCGAGCCCGGTCGCGGAGTGCACGCTGTCGAACACCGAGCGCAGAGCCTTCGCGCTGTCGGCGCCGACGACCTGGGAGGCCCCGTCGTCGCCGGAGCCGCCCACGATCGAGACGTTGCCGATCGCGGCGTAGCCCTTGGCGAACTCGGCCATGATCGACGGCAGCACCTCCAGCACCCGCTGCGAGAGGAAGGCGTCCTGGTTGGAGGCGATGGCCTTGGCCTCGGCCTCGACGGCGGCCGCGCGCGCCTCACCCTCGGCACGGATGGCCTCGGCCTCGGCGTTCGCGCGCAGGCGGCGGGCCTCGGCCTCGGCTTCGGCCTGTGCCCGCAGCGCATCGGCGTCACCCGTGGCCTTCGCGATGGCGGCCGCGGCCTCACCGTCGGCCCGGGCCTTGTCGGCCTGCGCCTGCTGCTCGGCGATGCGCGTGCGGGCCTCGGCCTGCTTGACCTGCTCGATCGCGGCGGCCTCGGCGGCGCGCTCACGCGTGTAGAGCTCGGCCTGCGCGCGCGTCTCGGCCTCGTAGCGCTGGGCGTCGGCCACGCGCTTCACGTCGGCGTCGAGCTGAGCCTGCTTGTTCTCCGCCTGCTGCTGCAGCACGGCCTGCTCGGCCTGCGCGCGGGCGAGCTGTTCGGCCTGCTCCGCCTCGGCACGCGCTCGTCCGATGCCGGCGTTCGCGTTGGCGGTGTTGGTGTCGAGCGCCGTCTGCTCGACGAGGTTCGCCTCCTGGTTGGCGATGTTCTTCTGGTTGATCGCGCGGTCGGCGTTGGTCTGCGAGATCTCGGCGGCCTGTCGCTTCGCCTGGATCTCCGGCGCCCCGAGCGACTGGATGTAGCCGACCTTGTCGGTGATGCCCTTGATCTGGAAGGAGTCGAGGATGAGGCCCTGCTCGGCGAGCTCCTGCGAGACGTCGGCCGCTATCTGGTCGGAGAACTTCTTCCGCTCCCGCATGAGCTCGACGACCGAGAGTGTCGCGACGATGCCGCGCAGCGCACCCTCGAGCTGCTCGGTGGTGAACTGCTCGATCGCCTTGTCCTGCGACGCGAAGCGCTCCGCGGCACGCCGCACGAGCAGCGGGTCGGAGCCGATCTTCACGATCGCGACGCCGTCGACGTTGAGGGTGACGTTGTCGAGCGACTGCGCCTCTGCATTGAGCGAGACCTGACGGGAGCGCAGGGAGATGATCTCGTGGCGCTGCGTGATCGGGTTGACGAGGGACTTGCCGTTGACGATCACCGTGACCGGCGACTCCGACAGCTCCGAGCGGCTCGTGCCGTCGGCGGCGATCACCGCGCGCTGCACCTTCTGCTTGCGGCCCGAGATGACGAGCGCCTCATCGGCCCTGGCCACCTTGATCCAGCTGCGGGCGAACAGCAGCAGGATCAGCAGCAGGATGACCGCTGCGACGACGGCGATACCGATGATGATGAGGATGCCGACGATTCCGGCGATCTCCATGGATGACCTCCCTTGGTCCCCCCGAGGGGGCGGTCTGACGGGCCCGCGCGGTGTGCCGGGACTCGGTTCCACCCTGCCAGAAACCCCGGAGGGCCCGCTCTGCGCGGGGGTGATCTCCGACACATCGGGGAGAAGCTGCGGCAGAGGCGGGGTGGGGAGAAGGGCTCATTCCCCGTTCACGCGGTCGCGGTCAGCGGTTGCGGAGCTTCTCCGCGAGGTCGCGCAGCTGGCGCAGCTCGTCGTCGTCGAGCCGAGACATGCGTGACGCGATGGAGCGGCCGTGCACCGTGGCGAGGGAACGGAAGGCCCGGGCACCGGCGTCGGTCGCGCGGATCAGTGCACCGCGGCCGTCATCCGGGTCGGGGCACTTGGCGACCAGCCCGCGGGCGACCATGCGATCGACGAGGCGGGAGACGCTGGGCTGGCTGATCAGCATGTTCGCGGTGATGTCGCGCAGTCGCGCCGTCATGTCGGGGGAGCGGGTGACGGTGAGGAGCACGTCGTATTCGGCCTGCGCGAGCTCGTTGTGATCGAAGTCGGCCATCATGTCCGTGAACAGCTCGTGCTGCGCGCGGAACAGGCTCTCCCAGGCCTCCAGGGCGAGCTTGCGATCGGTCATCCTCACAGCGTAGCGGCCACAGTAAAGGGCCGGTCGGAGAGGCTCCCGACCGGCCCTTGTCCCTTGCACCAAGAGTGTCCTGCAATCACATGCGGTGGATGCCACAGCAAACATTCACCGTGCGATCACTGTATAACGACGAGGTAACGAATGCAACGGTTTGATCACGGAATCTTCGCGCGACGCGTGAGGCCGATCCGACCGAGTCGGCCTGAAGCCGCCGCGGGGCGCTCGCGGCTTGCCGTTTATATCGATAGTCATCAATATGGAGTCACGCCCACCTCGCGGTCTCAGCCACCCGTTGACCCATCCACCCAGGAGCGCCATGACCGCCACCACCCCCTCCGTCCTCTTCGTCTGCGTGCACAACGCCGGGCGCTCGCAGATGGCCGCGGGGTTCCTCCGCGAGCTCGCCGGTGACCGCATCGAGGTGAGGTCCGCGGGGTCGCTGCCCGCGGACCGCATCAATCCCGTCGCGGTGGAGGCCATGGCCGAGGTCGGGATCGACATCACCGCCGAGCAGCCGAAGGTGCTCACCGTGGACGCCGTCAAGGCGTCGGACGTCGTGATCACGATGGGATGCGGCGACGCGTGCCCCATCTTCCCCGGAAAGCGCTACGAGGACTGGACGCTCGAGGATCCGGCAGGGCAGGGGATCGAGGCGGTGCGGCCGATCCGCGATGACATCCGCACGCGGATCGAGGCGCTCGTGGGAGAGCTGATCTGAGCCGAGCTCCGGGCTCACCGTCCGTGGACGCGGGCGTTCCTCGCCCTTTCCCCCGAAGTGGGATATATTGCTGAAACGTAGAACTTCACTCTCCAATACTCCCCAACTGGAGGAACGCGTGACACTCTCAGGTGGTCCGCTCGAGCGTCGGTCGATGAGCGACGAGGCGTTCGTGCGGCTGCAGGACGCCATCATCAGCGGAGAGCTGCCCCCGGGGGAGCGACTGCGCGACTACGAACTCGCGGAACGCCTCGGCACCTCCAAGACACCGATCCGTCATGCGCTCGACCGCCTGGCCGACAACGGGCTCGTCGAGATGCAGCGCAACCGCTACACGCGGGTCGCCCCCATCGATCTCAACCGGGTCCGCAATGCGGTCGACCTGTTCGGCGACATCTGGATCGGCTCGGTGCGTCACGTGCTGCCGGTGATCCAAGACGACGACGTGTCGTATCTGGTCGAGCTCGCGGACGACATGGCGACGGCGGTCAATTCCCGAGACGTCATCGGGTTCGGCGCCGCGCTGCGCGGTGCCGCGACCGGGTTCGCTCGCATCGAGGGCAACGCGGCGCGCGCGACGGTGATCGAGCGGCTCGGTCCTCAGATCCGCCGCTTCAGCCAGCACTCCAAAGACGTGTTCGACTGGGCGGCGGTGGGCGACGTGGTCGCCTCGATCCGTGACGCCCTCGAGGAGCGCGACGCCGTCAAGATCCGCGCCGTGCTCGTCACGCTGTTCGACGAGGTGCTGCCCTCCATCATCGACCGCGCGGAGGCCGAGGGCCTCGCCGGCACGACGGCCGAGTAGGACGAGGACACCGAACGAGGGCGGCCGCGCGGTGCGGCCGCCCTCATCGTGTCCGGCGCTCTCGCGCTACGGCGTCAGGCGGTGCAGGTCGCGCGGGAACAGCGTGACCTCGCGGACGTTGGGCGCGTCGACGAGTCGCGCGATCCAGCGCTCCAGGCCGATCGCGAACCCGCCGTGCGGCGGCATCCCGTGCGCGAACGCCTCGAGGTAGCCGCGGTAAGCGTCGGGCGATTCGCCCCCGGCCTCGATCGCGGCGACCAGTTCGGAGTGACGGTGCCGCCGCTGCCCGCCCGTCACCAGCTCCAGCCCCCGGAAGAGCAGGTCGAAGCTGTTGCTCCAGCGCTCGTCGTCGGGTTGCGGGTGCGTGTAGAACGGACGCTTGGCCATCGGGTACCCCTCGACCGCGAGCACGTCGCTGCCGAACTCGGCCATGGCCCACTCGCCGAGCGCTCGCTCGTGCGCCGGTGCCAGGTCGGGCTCGTCGTCGGGCGCCCCCACCAGGCGCAGCGCGTCGCGGAAGTGGATGACCGGGATCTCCTCGGGGATCGTCGGCAGCGGCACCCGGAGCTGCGCCACGGCCGCGGCCGCCTCCGTGCGGATCCCGTCGAGCATTCCTCGCAGCACCTCCCCCAGGAGCGACAGCACGTCGCGGTGGTCGCGGACGAAGCCGAACTCCACATCGAGCGACACGTACTCGGCCAGGTGCCGCACGGTGTCATGGGGCTCTGCGCGGAACACCGGCCCCACCTCGTACACGCGCTCGAACACCCCGACGAGCTGCTGCTTGTAGAACTGCGGGCTCTGCGCCAGGTACGCCGGACGGCCGAAGTAGTCCACGGGGAACACGTTCGCGCCCGACTCCGTCGCGGTCGCCACGATCTTCGGCGTGTGGACCTCGGTGAAGCCGGCGGCGTCGAGCGTGCGGCGGAAGGCCCTCAGGCTCGCGGCCCCCAGTTCCCAGGTCGCCCGGCGGGCGGGGTGGCGCCACAGCACCGGCGCGTGGTCGAGCAGCGTGGGCAGCGTCGCGTCGAGGGTCGGCCGCCACAGGTCCACCACGGGGGTCGCTGCGGGCTCGGACAGCAGCTCGATCCGAGGCGAGGCGACCTCGACGCCACCGGGCGCCTGCGGGTTCGCGGATACGGTGCCCGTAACGCGGACGACCGTCTCCTCGGGCGGCAGGCCGCCGTCGGGCAGCTCGCTCGGCCGCAGCACGACCTGCGCCAGCCCGGAGCGGTCGCGCAGGATCAGGAAGGCGACGGAGGCGAGCTCGCGGCGGCGGTGCACGTGGCCGAGGAGCGTGACGCTCCGGCCCGGCGCGGTGCGGGACAGTTCGGTCGCGAGCGTGCGACCGGGGTCGGGTGATCTCATTCTTCCTCCAGGTTGTGGAAGCCCTGGAGGTGCGGGCGGGGGCTAGATCGCGGTGCCACCACACCTTCGCCGGTGAGACACCGGCCTCTCGTCGGTACGCCGGACGCGCGGGGACCGCTTGCCGTCGAGGCCGGGGGTCGTCACGCCCCGCAGTCGCCACCGCCAGTCTAGGGGACCGGGTTCTCGGCAGATCCACAGCATTCCGATATGGGCGTCTCGTACTCTGGGACCTCCAAGGGGAGTACTCCGACACGGTCTGGTCGTCATTACGGATGCATCGCATCCCGGCCCACCGGTCCCGATTCGGGATGGAGAAGACTTTGGCGCTGTTCTGCCACGCCGAATCTGGAGTATCCCTTGGACGTCACCCCTCTCATCTGGGTCATCACGATCGCGGTCACGATCGCGTTCTTCGTGTACGAGTTCTTCGCCCACGTGCGCACGCCGCACGAGCCGACCATCGGTGAATCCGCCCGCTGGTCCATCTTCTACATCAGCCTGGCGCTGCTCTTCGGCGTGGGCATCGGCATGGTCTCCGGGTGGACGTACGGCGGCGAGTACTTCGCCGGGTACCTCACCGAGAAGGCCCTGTCGATCGACAACCTCTTCGTGTTCCTGATCGTCATGACCGGGTTCGCCGTGCCGAAGATCTACCAGCAGAAGGTGCTGATGATCGGCATCGTGATCGCCCTGATCCTGCGCGGCATCTTCATCGCGGTCGGCGCGACGCTGATCGAGAACTTCTCCTGGATCTTCTACGTGTTCGGCGCGCTCCTGCTCTTCCTCGCCTACCGCCAGGCGTTCAGCAACCACGAGAGCAACCCCGCGAACGGCCGCTTCATGACCTTCGTGCGCCGTCACCTCCCCGTCAGCGAGGAGTACAACAACGACCGGCTGACCGTCGTCAAGAACGGGAAGCGCTTCGTCACCCCGATGCTGCTGACCATCATCGCGATCGGGTTCATCGACCTCGTGTTCGCCGTCGACTCGATCCCCGCGATCTACGGTCTCACCGATCAGGCGTACATCGTGTTCACCGCCAACGCGTTCGCCCTCATGGGGCTGCGCCAGCTGTACTTCCTCATCGGCGGACTGCTGGAGCGCCTGGTCTACCTGGCCCAGGGCCTCGCCGTGATCCTCGCGTTCATCGGCGTGAAGCTGGTGCTGCACGCGCTGCACGTCAACGAGGTCCCCTTCATCAACAACGGCGAGCCGATGCTGTGGGCGCCCGAGATCCCGATCTGGTTCTCGCTGCTCTTCATCGCCGCGACCATCGCCGTCGCCACCGTCGCGAGTCTGCTCAAGACCCGCAAGACCTCGTCCCTTCCCCCCACGACCGGCACCACCCCCATCGACAAGGAGCACTCTTGAGCGCGCAGCGCTGTTCTGACTCTTCGGACTCTGACAGTACGGGCGCCCGGTTCATCCCGGGCGCTCACCCCGCACCCGGAGAGGAAGCCCGCTGATGGGCGACCTGCTCCTGAACATCGCCCTCGTCCTCGTGTTCGTGCTGATCGGCGGCGTCTTCGCGGCGACCGAGATGGCGCTGGTCACGCTGCGCGAGAGCCAGATCAACGCGATCGGCCAGCGCGGGAAGCGCGGCGCCAAGGTCGCCGGGCTGGCCCGCAACCCCAACACCTTCCTCTCGGCGGTGCAGATCGGCGTGACCGTGGCGGGCTTCGCGTCCGCCGCCTACGGCGCCACCTCGATCGCTCCGTCGCTCGCGCCCCTGTTCGAGAGCTGGGGACTCGCTCCCGCCGTGGCGCTCACGGTCGCCACCCTCGTGCTCACCCTCGTGATCGCGTACCTGTCGCTCGTGCTCGGCGAGCTCGTGCCGAAGCGTCTCGCGATCCAGCGCAACGCCCAGTTCGCGTATGCCGTCGCCCCGGCCCTGAACGGCTTCGCGACCGTCATGCGACCGGTGATCTGGCTGCTGTCCGTGTCGACGAACGCCCTCGTGCGGCTGCTCGGCGGCGACCCGCACAAGACCAGCGATGAGCTCACCGACGAGGAGGTGCGCGACATCGTCGCGACGCACCAGGGGCTGCCCGACGACGAGCGCCGCATCCTCGACGACGTGCTGTCGCTGCGCGGCCGCCAGGTGAGCGAGGTCATGCGACCGCGACCCGAGGTGGTGGCGCTCGACCAGGCCGCCACCGTGGGCGCTGCCATGCAGCAGGTGCGGGAGCTGCCGTTCTCGCGCTACCCGGTGTCGGACACCTCGATCGACGACATCACCGGGTTCGTGCACGTGCGCGACCTGTTCGAGGCCGCGGCCGACGACCCGGAGCGACCGCTGGCGGCCCTCGTGCGCCAGATCCCCTACATCCCCTCGACCGCCCGGGTGCTGCCGACGCTGACCCGCATGCGCGCGGAGGGCCACCACATCGCGGTCGTCGTCGACGAGTACGGCGGCACGGACGGGCTCGTGACGCTCGAGGACCTGGTGGAGGAGGGCGTCGGCGAGATCTTCGACGAG
>NZ_SSDM01000317.1:0-6802 GCF_004794375.1 Microbacterium sp. K35
CGCGCGAACGCGTCGGACCGCGCCTCCTCGACCCCCGCGACCGCCCTGGCCGCCATCCACGCGAACACCCCGGCCGCGTCGAACGGGCCGCGGTACGGCAGGGCCAGGTCGATCGCCCCCGGCACGTCGGACGCCGGAGTGCGTCGCCGCGCCCGCAGCTCGCCCGGCGTGAGGCCGAACACCTCGCGGATCGTGTCGTTGCACTGGCGGATGCTCTGGAACCCCGCGGCGAACGCCACATCCGCCACCGGCATGTCCGTGCCCACGAGCAGCATGCGGGCCGTGTGCGCGCGGTGCGCCCTGGCGAGCGCGAGCGGGCCGGCGCCGAGCTCGGTCGTCAGCAGCCGCGTGAGGTGCCGGCTGGAGTAACCCAGGCGGGCGGCGAGGCCCGGCACGCCCTCACGCTCCACGACCCCGGTCGCGATCAGCCGCATGGCGCGCGCCGCCGTGTCTCCGCGCACGTCCCACGCGGGCGACCCCGGTGCGGCCTCGGGCAGGCAGCGCTTGCAGGCGCGGTAGCCGGCCTCGTGCGCGGCCGCACTCGTGGGATAGAACGTGACGTTCTGCGGCTTCGGGGTGCGGGCAGGGCAGCTCGGCCGGCAGTAGATCCCGGTCGAGCGGACCGCGGTCACGAACTGCCCGTCGAAGCGGGTGTCGCGCGCACTGATGGCGCGGTACCGCTCGTCGAAGTCGATCACGGGGAGGCTCATGTCCTCCACTCTGCCACCGACCACCGACCACGGCTGGCGGAAATCGGACACGACAGTGAAGGCCCCGGAGACGACGGAACCCGCCCTCCCGAGGAGAGCGGGTCCCGGACGCGGATGCGCGGAGGTCAGTGGAAGAAGTGACGCTCCCCGGTGAAGAACATCGTCACGCCGGCCTTGCGCGCGGCGTCGACGACCTCCTCGTCGCGCACCGACCCACCCGGCTGCACGATCGCGGTGACACCCGCGTCGATGAGCACCTGCGCACCGTCGGCGAACGGGAAGAAGGCATCGGAGGCGGCGACCGATCCGGCCGCCCTGTCGCCCGCTCGCTCGACCGCGAGGCGGCACGAGTCGACGCGGTTGACCTGACCCATGCCGACGCCGACCGTGGCGTTGTCCTTCGCCAGCACGATCGCGTTCGACTTCACGGCGCGGCAGGCCTTCCACGCGAAGATCAGGTTCTCCATCTCCTCGTCGCTCGGACGCTCACCCGACACCAGCTCCCAGTCCTTCGCGACCGACACGATGTCGTCGGGGAAGCGGTCGGCGTCCTGCAGCAGCAGCCCGCCCGACACCAGCCGCACGTCCATGCGCTCCTGCTGCCAGTCTTCGGGCAGCTGCAGCAGACGCAGGTTCTTCTTGGCCTTGAACACCTCGAGCGCGGCGGGCTCGAACGACGGCGCGACGATGACCTCGGTGAAGATGTCCTTCAGGTTCTCGGCCATCTTCAGCGTGACGGTGCCGTTCGCGGCGATGACCCCGCCGTACGCCGAGACCGGGTCGCACTCGTGTGCGCGCAGGTGGGCGCTGGCGATCGGGTCGAGCGCGTTCGGCGCGGTCGTGGCGATCCCGCACGGGTTCGCGTGCTTGATGATCGCGACGGCGGGCTTGATCATGTCGTACGCGGCGCGCAGCGCGGCATCCGCGTCGACGTAGTTGTTGTACGACATCTCCTTGCCCTGCAGCTGCGTGGCCTGGGCGATGCCGTGGCCGCCGGCGCGGGTGTAGATGGCCCCGCGCTGGTGCGAGTTCTCGCCGTAGCGGAGGGTCGCGAGGCGCTCGGCCTGGATCGTGAGGTGTGCGGGGAGATCGCCGGGCTCGGTGAGCGTGCCCTCGGCGAACCATTGCGCCACGGCCGTGTCGTAGGCGGCGGTGTGGGCGAAGGCGCGCGCGGCGAGCTCACGGCGCTGGCCGAGCGTGGTGCCGCCGTCGGCGACGGCCGACACGATCGCCGGGTAGGACTCGGGCGAGACCACGATCGCGACGTTCGCGTGGTTCTTCGCCGCAGCGCGGACCATGGCGGGCCCGCCGATGTCGATCTGCTCCACGACGTCGTCGCCCACGGCGCCGGAGGCCACGGTCTCCACGAACGGGTACAGGTTCACCACCACCAGCTCGAACGGGGCGATGTCGAGCTCCTCGAGCTGGCGCTCGTGGTCCTCGAGGCGCAGATCGGCGAGCAGGCCGCCGTGCACCTTGGGGTGCAGCGTCTTCACGCGGCCGTCGAGCATCTCGGCCACGCCCGTGACCGCGGCCACGTCGGTGACCTCGAAGCCGGCGTCGCGGATGGTCGAGGCGGTCGAGCCGGTCGACACGATCTCGACCCCGGCGTCGGCGAGGGCCGCGGCGAGCACGAGCAGATCGGTCTTGTCGCTGACCGAGACGAGGGCGCGCCGGATCGGCACGGTGTCGCGATCGCGGTAGAGCGTGGGGTCGTGGCGGGGGCCGGCCATGATGGGCTCCTTCGTGCGGGGGCGTGCGGGGGTTCGGGGGGGTTCAGGTCAGGACGAGATCGCCGGTCGCGATGCGACGGACGACGTCGATGAGCAGGCGGCGCTCGACGGGCTTGATGCGCTCGTGCAGGGTGTGCTCGGTGTCGTCGGCGCGGATCGGGACGCGCTCCTGCGCCAGGATCGGCCCGGTGTCCACGCCGTCGTCGACCACGATCACGCTCGCCCCGGTCTCGCGCACCCCGGCCGCGAGGGCGTCGCGCACTCCGTGTGCGCCGGGGAACTCCGGGAGGTACGCGGGGTGCGTGTTGATGATCCGCGGGGCGTACGCGGCGACCAGCGACGCGGGCAGCAGACGCATGAGGCCGCTGAGGACCACCAGGTCGGGGTTCCACACCGCCAGCTGCCTGCCGAGCTCCTCGCCCCAGGCCTCGCGGCTCTCGTGCTCGTGCCACGGGACGGTGAAGCTGGGGATGCCGAACTCCTCGGCGTGCGCCAGCCCCTCTGCTTCGCGATCCGCGCCGACGACGACCACCCTGGCCGGGAAATCGGGGTGACGAGCGGCCTCGAGGAGGGCGCGAAGGTTCGAGCCGGCGCCCGAGATGAGAACGGCGACCGTGAGCACGCGCCCAGTCTACCGGCGCATGCGGACCGCCCTGCGCGGGCGGCTGCGCGGGCGGCGAGGATCAGCCGCGCCGGTCGCGGTCGTCGCCGTCGGGCAGCGGCGGGACGCGCAGGTCGCCGAGTGGCGCGGTGTCGTCGGGCAGGGACGGCCACGCGGTCGGCTCGGCGGGAAGCGGACCGCCGTCGCGCTCGGCCTCGGTCATCTCGGCGAGCCAGCGGTCGGTGCGCTCCTCCGCGAGTTCCTCACGGTTGCGCGGTGCGAGCAGCAGGATCGCCGCGCCCACCAGCACCTCGGCGCCGAGCGCGAGGGCGAAGGGAAGCACGGCGGGACCGACGACGCCCAGGCGCCCCGGCCCCATCGACCCGTTCGCGAGCTCGGCCGCGAGCCCCGCGACTCCCGCCGTCACCGCGGCGATGCCCACCGCGATGACGGCGCGCTGCAGCAGCCCGAGCGGTGTGCCCTCCCAGACGAGCCGGGAGCGCACGGCCCAGCCCGCGAACGCGCCGGCCGCGACGGGGACGAGCACCACGATCAGCATCCACATGGAGGTGTTCTCCGGCAGCAGCCCGAACACGGGGATGCCGGGGACCACGCCGAGCTGGGTGCCGGCGGGCGACACCGCGGTGCCGGCGCCGACCGCGAAGCCGGGACCGGCGAGCCACGCCGCCGCCCACACGATCAGGGTGGGCAGATACGCCAGCTGCGCGAGCGTGAGCACGGTGGCGCCGAGCGCGTCGACGCGCGCACCCTGGAACAGCGCGACCACGTCACCACCGCGGGTCAGCACCGACAGGGCCACGGCGAGCGCCGCCGCTCCGGTCACGCCGACCAGGGCGAAGGCCGCACCCCGGACGATCGCCGCGGGCACGGGAGCCCAGTCCTCCCGCGCGTCGAGGCGGTCGTGCAGGCGGTCGAGGAGGCCGCCGTCGCCGTCGTCCCAGGCCACCCGGACGGCGCCGCAGACGGCGCCCACCAGATAGACGGCGGCGGGCAGCAGGATCGCGAGCGGCAGCGGCGTGCGCACCGCATCGAGCCGTGCCGTCAGCGCGACCAGTGTGGAGATCGCGGCGAACACGGCGGAGCCGGACAGGGCACCCAGCAGCCACGCCCCCGCGTGGGCGGCGCGCGCTCCGGAGCGCGCGGCGAACAGGAGCGTGAAGAACAGCAGCAGCAGGGGCGTGATCGACACCGCGAACGATGCGGCCTGCGCGGGGATGCCCAGCGTGACGAGGAGCTCGTCCGGGATCGTGACCTCGAGCGGGACGCCGTGCCCGAACTCCCAGAGCGTGCCCGTGAGGGGCCAGAGCGCACCCCAGTCGGCCGTGACGCCGAACGCGACCGTCCACAACAGCGTCAGCGGCGCCAGGAGCACGGCCAGTCCGACCGCGGCCGCGATGGCGGCGTCGAAGGCGGCGAGGAGCGCGACGAGGAGGCGTTGCATAGCGATTCGAGACTACGACGAGTTGCCGTGCGGCTCCTCGGGGCGCGCGCGGGGCGGGCGACACGGTAGCGTTTCTCCGGAGGTTACCCGATGACAACTGCCCCGCCCGCCCCGGCGACCGCCGAGCCCACCGGCGCCCTGGACCGCTTCTTCGAGATCAGCAAGCGCGGATCGACGATCGGCACCGAGATCCGAGGGGGCCTGGTGACGTTCGTCACGATGGCCTACATCGTGATCCTCAACCCGATCATCCTGTCCGGCAAACCCGACGTCGCCGGGAACATGCTGGACTTCAACGCGGTCGGTGCCGCGACCGCCCTGACCGCCGGCGTCATGACGATCCTGTTCGGGCTCGTCACGCGTCTGCCGTTCGGCTTCGCCGCCGGACTCGGCATCAACGCGTTCGTCGCGTTCTCCGTGGTCGGCCAGGTGACCTGGCCCGAGGCCATGGCGCTGGTGATGATCAACGGCGTCGTGATCGTGCTGCTCGCCGCCACCGGACTGCGCAAGGCGATCTTCGACGCGGTGCCGTTCCAGCTCAAGATCGCGATCACGGTCGGCATCGGCCTGTTCATCGCGTTCATCGGCTTCGTCAACTCCGGCTTCGTCACCGCGACCGGTGCCTCCTCGCCGCCCGTCGGGCTCGGGGTCAACGGCTCCGTCGCGACCGTGCCGAGCCTGCTGTTCGTGATCACGCTGCTGCTGACGGGCATCCTCGTCGCGCTGCGCATCAAGGGCGGCATGCTGATCGGCCTGATCGGCGGCACCGTGCTCGCCGTGATCGTCGAGGGCGTCTGGCACATCGGCGCCCGCGGCTTCGACGACGAGGGCAACGTGGTCAACCCGGGCGGCTGGGGTCTGACGGTTCCCGCGCTGAACGGCTCCCCCGTGGGCGTGCCCGACCTGAGCCTGATCGGCGCGGTGGACTTCTCGTTCGACCTCGGCAAGGTCAGCCTCGTCGCGCTCGTGATGATCGTCTTCACCCTGCTCTTCACGAACTTCTTCGACGCGATGGGCACCATGACGGGTCTCGCGAAGGAGGCGAACCTGGCCGACGACAACGGCGACTTCCCGCGCATCAAGTCGGCGCTGGTGGTCGAGGGCGTCGGTGCGATCGCGGGTGGCGCGACCTCGTCGTCGTCGAGCACGGTGTTCATCGAGTCGGGCGCGGGGATCGGCGAGGGTGCCCGCACGGGCCTGGCCAACGTCGTGACCGGCGTGGTGTTCCTGATCGCGATGTTCCTGACCCCGCTCACCTCGATCGTCCCGACCGAGATCGCCGCGGCGGCCCTGATCATCGTCGGTGCCATGATGATGGCGCAGATCCGGCACATCGACTTCGGCGACTTCCGCGTGCTGCTGCCGGTGTTCCTCACGGTCTCCGTAATGCCGCTGACGTACTCGATCGCAAACGGCATCGGCGCGGGCTTCGTGAGCTGGGTGCTCATCCACGCGTTCTCCGGCCGGGCGAAGACCATCAGCCCGCTGCTGTGGGTGGTCGGTGCCGGCTTCCTGATCTTCTTCGCACGCGGACCCATCGAGGCGCTGTTCGGCGTCGGGATCTGACGAGCGGATCCACGGAGGGGCGGGTGCTGCGGCACCCGCCCCTCCGTGGTTTCCCTGGGCCTCAGGCGTAGGCAGCGGCGAACTCGGCGGACGGCTCGATCGGCTCGATCACGTCGATCAGCACCCCGCCGGGGGCCTCGACGATGAAGTGCCGCTGACCGAAGTCCTCATCGCGCAGGGCCAGCCGTTCGGTCAGTCCGCGCTCCCCCACCAGCCGGGCGTGCTCGGCGGCGGCGTCCGGCACCTCGACGTTCAGCAGCAGTCCGGTGACCGGTGCGCGGAAGCCCTCCGGGATGGTCTCGTGCGTGCGGTCGAGGATCGCGAGCTCTCCCCCGTCGAAGCGCAGGCTCACGTACCAGTCGGCCTCGAACGTCGTGTCGAATCCGAGCTCCTCGCGATAGAACCGCGCGGCCGCGGACACGTCGTCCACCATGAGCACCGGGTAGAAGCTGGTGATCTCCATCGTCACTCCTTTACATACTGCGTGTTTGTATTCGTCCGGCTAGAATACATACAACACGTACGTAAAGGAACCCGCATGCCCCGCGCCTCCGCCGCCGACGCCGCCGCCACGGCCCGCCGCATCCTCGACACCGCCACCGCGCACTTCGCCGCACACGGATACGCGGCGGCTTCGGTCGACGACATCGCCCGGGCCGCGGGCGTGACGCGCGGCGCCGTATACCACCACTACGACTCGAAGCCCGGACTGTTCGCGGCCGTCGCCGCC
>NZ_SSDM01000318.1:0-5559 GCF_004794375.1 Microbacterium sp. K35
CGGGATGGCTAAGATAGAGAAGTTGCCCTGCGGGCCTGGTTGTGATGGCTGGGTCGTGGGAGCATCCGATCCTTGAGAACTCAACAGCGTGCACTTGTCAAATGCCAAATTATCCTCGTTCAGCTTCGGCTGGGTGAGAATTCCTTTGGATCAAAGACCAACTCCTTTTGGGGGGTTGGCATTCGGATGAAGTCAGCAATGATGTCATCTCTTTGGTCAGTTTCAAACTCGCTGCGGCCTGGTTTTTCCCCGGGTTGTATGCAATTTCTTTTTACGGAGAGTTTGATCCTGGCTCAGGATGAACGCTGGCGGCGTGCTTAACACATGCAAGTCGAACGGTGAACACGGAGCTTGCTCTGTGGGATCAGTGGCGAACGGGTGAGTAACACGTGAGCAACCTGCCCCTGACTCTGGGATAAGCGCTGGAAACGGCGTCTAATACTGGATATGTGACGTGACCGCATGGTCTGCGTTTGGAAAGATTTTTCGGTTGGGGATGGGCTCGCGGCCTATCAGCTTGTTGGTGAGGTAATGGCTCACCAAGGCGTCGACGGGTAGCCGGCCTGAGAGGGTGACCGGCCACACTGGGACTGAGACACGGCCCAGACTCCTACGGGAGGCAGCAGTGGGGAATATTGCACAATGGGCGGAAGCCTGATGCAGCAACGCCGCGTGAGGGATGACGGCCTTCGGGTTGTAAACCTCTTTTAGCAGGGAAGAAGCGAAAGTGACGGTACCTGCAGAAAAAGCGCCGGCTAACTACGTGCCAGCAGCCGCGGTAATACGTAGGGCGCAAGCGTTATCCGGAATTATTGGGCGTAAAGAGCTCGTAGGCGGTTTGTCGCGTCTGCTGTGAAATCCCGAGGCTCAACCTCGGGCCTGCAGTGGGTACGGGCAGACTAGAGTGCGGTAGGGGAGATTGGAATTCCTGGTGTAGCGGTGGAATGCGCAGATATCAGGAGGAACACCGATGGCGAAGGCAGATCTCTGGGCCGTAACTGACGCTGAGGAGCGAAAGGGTGGGGAGCAAACAGGCTTAGATACCCTGGTAGTCCACCCCGTAAACGTTGGGAACTAGTTGTGGGGTCCATTCCACGGATTCCGTGACGCAGCTAACGCATTAAGTTCCCCGCCTGGGGAGTACGGCCGCAAGGCTAAAACTCAAAGGAATTGACGGGGACCCGCACAAGCGGCGGAGCATGCGGATTAATTCGATGCAACGCGAAGAACCTTACCAAGGCTTGACATATACGAGAACGGGCCAGAAATGGTCAACTCTTTGGACACTCGTAAACAGGTGGTGCATGGTTGTCGTCAGCTCGTGTCGTGAGATGTTGGGTTAAGTCCCGCAACGAGCGCAACCCTCGTTCTATGTTGCCAGCACGTAATGGTGGGAACTCATGGGATACTGCCGGGGTCAACTCGGAGGAAGGTGGGGATGACGTCAAATCATCATGCCCCTTATGTCTTGGGCTTCACGCATGCTACAATGGCCGGTACAAAGGGCTGCAATACCGTGAGGTGGAGCGAATCCCAAAAAGCCGGTCCCAGTTCGGATTGAGGTCTGCAACTCGACCTCATGAAGTCGGAGTCGCTAGTAATCGCAGATCAGCAACGCTGCGGTGAATACGTTCCCGGGTCTTGTACACACCGCCCGTCAAGTCATGAAAGTCGGTAACACCTGAAGCCGGTGGCCTAACCCTTGTGGAGGGAGCCGTCGAAGGTGGGATCGGTAATTAGGACTAAGTCGTAACAAGGTAGCCGTACCGGAAGGTGCGGCTGGATCACCTCCTTTCTAAGGAGCATCTGACACCTTCGGGTGTCCAGAACCCAGATCGAAGGCGTACGTTCTTCGCTGGGAGCTCATGGGTGGAACATTTGACATGGTGCGAAGGATGTTGTTCTTCTTCAGTACGCCGCTTCGGTGGTTGGAACGGGGAGGGTGACGGATGTCGCACCTGCACGCTGTTGGGTCCTGAGGGACCGGATGCGCTTTGACCTTCGGGTTGGAAGCATTTGGTTACTCTGGGCCTTTCGTTGTTTCCCCGGTGGGGAAGCGGTGAAGGGTACCGCCCGTACTTTGAGAACTACACAGTGGACGCGAGCATCTTGCAACTGATCTTCGGATTGGTTGCGCAAGATGATCTTAAAGATCATTAGTCAATTTCTGATCCCGCCTTCGGGTGGGGTCGAGTTTTTGATTCGAACTCATGTGATTTCAAGTCTTTAAGAGCAAACGGTGGATGCCTTGGCATCTGGAGCCGAAGAAGGACGTAGCAATCTGCGATAAGCCTCGGGGAACTGATAAGCAAGTTTTGATCCGAGGGTGTCCGAATGGGGAAACCCCGCTGGGCGGCGTGCCGACCTAGTGACTCCCGCCTGAATATATAGGGCGGGTAGAGGGAACGTGGGGAAGTGAAACATCTCAGTACCCACAGGAAGAGAAAGCAACCGCGATTCCGTTAGTAGTGGCGAGCGAAACCGGATCAGGCTAAACCGAGTGTGTGTGATATCCGGCAGGAGTTGCATATTCGGGGTTGTGGGACTCACCAGTCAGTTCTGCCGAGCTGGCGACGTTACAGAAGCGTATAGACGAACGGTCTTGAAAGGCCGGTCATAGAGGGTGCCAACCCCGTAGTCGAAATGCGTGTTCTGGCGTGGAGAGTATCCCAAGTAGCACGGGGCCCGTGAAATCCCGTGTGAATCTGTCAGGACCACCTGATAAGCCTAAATACTCCCAGATGACCGATAGCGGACAAGTACCGTGAGGGAAAGGTGAAAAGTACCCCGGGAGGGGAGTGAAATAGTACCTGAAACCGTTTGCTTACAAACCGTTGGAGCACCCCTGGTAGGTGTGACAGCGTGCCTTTTGAAGAATGAGCCTGCGAGTTAGCGATATGTGGCGAGGTTAACCCGTGTGGGGTAGCCGTAGCGAAAGCGAGTCTGAATAGGGCGATTCAGTCGCATGTCCTAGACCCGAAGCGAAGTGATCTATCCATGGCCAGGTTGAAGCGACGGTAAGACGTCGTGGAGGACCGAACCCACTTAGGTTGAAAACTGAGGGGATGAGCTGTGGATAGGGGTGAAAGGCCAATCAAACTTCGTGATAGCTGGTTCTCTCCGAAATGCATTTAGGTGCAGCGTTGCGTGTTTCTTGCCGGAGGTAGAGCTACTGGATGGCCGATGGGCCCTACAAGGTTACTGACGTCAGCCAAACTCCGAATGCCGGTAAGTGAGAGCGCAGCAGTGAGACTGTGGGGGATAAGCTTCATAGTCGAGAGGGAAACAACCCAGACCACCAACTAAGGTCCCAAAGCGCGTGCTAAGTGGGAAAGGATGTGGAGTTGCTCTGACAACCAGGAGGTTGGCTTAGAAGCAGCCACCCTTGAAAGAGTGCGTAATAGCTCACTGGTCAAGTGATTCCGCGCCGACAATGTAACGGGGCTCAAGCACGCCACCGAAGTTGTGGCATTGACATTATTGGTAGGCCTTCGTGGTCCAGCCGTGTTGATGGGTAGGAGAGCGTCGTGTGGCCAGCGAAGCGGCGGTGGAAACCAGCCGTGGAGGCTACACGAGTGAGAATGCAGGCATGAGTAGCGAATGACGTGTGAGAAACACGTCCTCCGAAAGACCAAGGGTTCCAGGGTCAAGCTAATCTTCCCTGGGTAAGTCGGGACCTAAGGCGAGGCCGACAGGCGTAGTCGATGGACAACGGGTTGATATTCCCGTACCGGCGAAGAACCGCCCAAGCTAATCCAGTGGTGCTAAACGTCCGAGCCTTCACATCGTCACCTTCGGGTGACACCGTGGAGGGGAGCACGTGACCCCATGCTGGTGCGGTTAGCGTATTAACAGGTGTGACGCAGGAAGGTAGTCCAAGCCAGGCGATGGTTGTCCTGGTGCAAGTGCGTAGGCCGAGTCATAGGCAAATCCGTGACTCATGAGGCTGAGACACGATGCGGATAAAAAGTGGATGATCCTATGCTGCCGAGAAAAGCATCGACGCGAGGTTCTAGCCGCCCGTACCCCAAACCGACTCAGGTGGTCAGGTAGAGAATACCAAGGAGATCGAGAGAATCGTGGTTAAGGAACTCGGCAAAATGCCCCCGTAACTTCGGGAGAAGGGGGGCCTTCGACGTATTAGGACTTGCTCCGAAAGCGTTTGGAGGCCGCAGAGACTAGTGGGTAGCGACTGTTTACTAAAAACACAGGTCCGTGCCAAGTCGCAAGACGATGTATACGGACTGACGCCTGCCCGGTGCTGGAAGGTTAAGAGGACCGGTTAGCCGCAAGGCGAAGCTGAGAATTTAAGCCCCAGTAAACGGCGGTGGTAACTATAACCATCCTAAGGTAGCGAAATTCCTTGTCGGGTAAGTTCCGACCTGCACGAATGGCGTAACGACTTCCCAACTGTCTCAACCGCGAACTCGGCGAAATTGCATTACGAGTAAAGATGCTCGTTACGCGCAGCAGGACGGAAAGACCCCGTGACCTTTACTACAGCTTGGTATTGGTGTTCGGTGTGGCTTGTGTAGGATAGGTGGGAGACTTTGAAGCGGTGACGCCAGTTACCGTGGAGTCATTGTTGAAATACCACTCTGGTCACTCTGGATATCTAACTTCGAACCGTAATCCGGTTCAGGGACAGTGCCTGGTGGGTAGTTTAACTGGGGCGGTTGCCTCCCAAAAAGTAACGGAGGCGCCCAAAGGTTCCCTCAACCTGGTTGGCAATCAGGTGGCGAGTGTAAGTGCACAAGGGAGCTTGACTGTGAGACTGACAGGTCGAGCAGGGACGAAAGTCGGGACTAGTGATCCGGCAGTGGCTTGTGGAAGCGCTGTCGCTCAACGGATAAAAGGTACCTCGGGGATAACAGGCTGATCTTGCCCAAGAGTCCATATCGACGGCATGGTTTGGCACCTCGATGTCGGCTCGTCGCATCCTGGGGCTGGAGTAGGTCCCAAGGGTTGGGCTGTTCGCCCATTAAAGCGGTACGCGAGCTGGGTTTAGAACGTCGTGAGACAGTTCGGTCCCTATCCGCTGCGCGCGTAGGAAGTTTGAGAGGATCTGACCCTAGTACGAGAGGACCGGGTTGGACGAACCTCTGGTGTGTCAGTTGTTCCGCCAGGAGCACCGCTGATTAGCTACGTTCGGGATGGATAACCGCTGAAAGCATCTAAGCGGGAAGCCGGCCTCAAGATGAGACTTCCATACCTTCGGGTGAGAGGCTCCCAGCCAGACTACTGGGTTGATAGGCCAGATGTGGAAGCACGGTAACGTGTGCAGCTGACTGGTACTAATAAGCCGATGACTTGATAACACACCGTTCGTTGGTGCTTGCGTCCACTGAGTGGTTCTCGATGTACGGTCGAGAACCACCTTCGATCACACACACGTGTGAACCTAGGTTTGATTGAAACATCAATAGTGTTTCGGCGGCCATAGCGTGAGGGAAACGCCCGGTCACATTCCGAACCCGGAAGCTAAGCCTCACAGCGCCGATGGTACTGCAGGGGGGACCCTGTGGGAGAGTAGGACACCGCCGGACTCCTTTTAGTCAA
>NZ_SSDM01000319.1:0-5834 GCF_004794375.1 Microbacterium sp. K35
CCACGGCCCGGCGCGCCTGGGGCATCGACAGGCCGCCTGCGGAGGCCACGATCGCGGGGAGCGAGCTCCCGCGCCCGGTGAACATGCGCCGAACGAAGGCCTCGTACGCGCGGCGATCCGTCGCGGGCACGAGCGGCGACCCGCGCCGGGCGATCGTCAGCAGCCCCCCGTCGACGCTCGGCTGCGGCCGGAAGCCCCACGCCGGAACACGGCCCTCCAGGGCGAACACGAACCACGGCGCGGACTGTGCGGTCATCAGGGTCCCGCCGCCGACTCCGGCGCGTTTCCGAGCGACCTCCCACTGGGTCAGCAGTACCGCGTGTCGCCATCGCCCCGTCGCCAGCAGACGACGGAGGATCGGCGTGGTCAGGTGGAAGGGGACGTTGCCCACCACCACCTCGGCGTCGAACGGGTGACGTGTCGCATCCGCGGCCTCGACGCGTACCTGCGGGAGGTCGGATCGAAGCCGACGTACGCGGTGCTCGTCCACGTCGATCGCGGTGAGGGGACGACCGAGGCGGGCGAGGGGACGCGTCAGGGCACCGTCACCGGCGCCGAGCTCGAGGATGGGGCCGGACGTGCGCTCGACCAGCGAGAGGATGTGGTCGAGCGTCGGGGCGTGATGGAGGAAGTTCTGGCCGAGTTCGTGGCGGCCGCCGTGGATCGAACGAGGACGGTTGCGAGGCATGGGTGCGCTCCGGGAAGAGGATCGGAGCACCTCGGCGAGGGACGCGCGAGCGGAGTCGGCGAAAAGAGCCCGTCCCGAGGTGCGATGACATCTCTGTGGACGGCGCGCGGAGGCGTGCGGAGAGCGAGCGCGCCGTCAGGCGCGGCGGTCGCGGAACACGAGAGTGCGCCCCATCACGGGCGCGGCGCATATTGTTCCCATGCGAGCCAGCATATCGGGAGTCAGATCCAGCCGCGCTCCTCCGCGAGCAGCACCGCCTGCTGACGTGTGGCCACCGACAGCTTGCCGAGGATCACCGAGATGTGGTTCCGCACCGTTCCGGGTGCGAGCGAGAGCGCCCTGGCGATCTGCCCCGTCGTCTCACCCCGCCGTCCGGCCCGCAGCACGTCGAGCTCCCGGTCGGTCAGCGGCGAGCGCTCGTCGCTCAGCGCATCCGCCGCGATCTCCGGGTCGACGTAGCGCGCTCCCGCGGCGACCCGCCGGATCACCGCCGCGACCTCGTCCGCCCCGCGCGACTTCGGCAGGAACCCCGACACCCCGGAGGCCAGTGCACGTCGCAGCACGCCCGGTCGCGCGTGACGGGTGACCACCACGCACCGGGTCGCGATCTCCCGGCCGAGCCGCTCCGCGACCTGCACCCCGTCGAGCCCCGGCATCTCCAGGTCGAGCAGGCACACGTCCGGTCGCAGCCGCAGCGCCTCCGCCACGGCCTGTTCCCCGTCGGCGCACTCCGCGACGACCTCGATGTCGTCCTCCAGCCGCAGCAGCGCGGCGAGTGCCGACCGGATCATCCCCTCGTCGTCCGCCAGCAGCACCCGGATCATCGCGCGCCCTCCCCCGCGGACGGCACGGTCACCACGACCACGAACTCGTCCGCGTCGCGACGCACGTCGAGCGTGCCGCCCGCGTCCGCGATCCGCCGCCGTACACCCTCCAGCCCCGAGCCGCCGTGCCCGTCCTCCACGTCGTCCGCGCCCCCGTCCCCGTCCGTGACCCCGTTGGCGATCTCGTACCGCCATCCGTCGCGCGTGCGCTCGAGCACCAGCCGCGCGCGCTCTCCACCGCCGTGGCGCAGCACGTTCGTGGTCGTCTCCCGGATCACCGGGCCGAGGTCGGCCGCGGGCGCCGCATCCGCGTCGGTCGCGATGCGCGCCTCGACGTCCAGCCCTGCCGCGCCCAGCAGGTCGCGCGCGTTCGCCAGCTCATCGCCCAGCGGGACCGACCGGAACCGCGTCGCGAGGTCCCTGGTCCCCTGGCGCGCCTCGTCCACGCTCACCCGCGCCGCGCGCAGCTGCTCCATTCCGGCGGGCGCGTCCACGGGCAGCAGCCGCTCCGCGAGCTCCAGCTGCAGCGCGATCACCTGCAGGTGATGCCCCTGCAGGTCATGGACGTCGGTGGCGACCCGCAGCCGCTCCTGGGTTGCGGCGAGCCGGGCCTCCGAGGCTCGAGCGCGGTCGAGCGTCACCAGCACGTCCCACCACCACAGCGAGCTGACGGTCATCCCCGGCAGCATCGCCGCGTACACGATCGGCAGCCACCACGGGATGCCCACCCCGAAGCCGTCGGCGGCGGTGTCGATCACGGCGAGCCCCACCAGCACGACGGTCGCCGCGACGACCACCCGCACGCGGACACCGCGCGGCCACCGCAGCAGCACGAAGAACTGCACGATCGGCATGCCCGCCAGCTCCCAGCTGCCCACGAGGAGCCCGGCCGTGCCCCCGTAGGCCACCGCCACCGCGAACGGCAGCACCAGGCGCCGCCACTCCACCCCCGGACCGGCCTCCAGCCGGTGGCGGTAGTCCAGCAGCAGCAGCAGCGTCGACGCGCACCACACCACGCCGCCCAGCCCCACCACGAGCAGCACGCCGCCGCGCAGGTCGACCGCGGCCGCGATGCCCGTCCATGCCCCGACGAGCATGAGCTCGATGAACAGCACCGCGGTCACCGTGTACCACCAGGTGGCGGTGATGCCACGGGCGAGCTGCCGGGAGCCGGGCGCTGGTTCGACGGTGGAGGCCGGGGGGATGCGGGTCACGCTCCCCACGATAGGGCCGTGACAGATGTCACGGGATCGGCGGGTGAAGCACCCGGAGAGAGGTGACGCCGCGGCACTGTCACAGCCGTCCCGCCTCCGGTGGACTGGGGTCATGGCGACGGAGAGCCCGTCTGCCGAAACTCCCGGAGGCCCCTCCCATGAACCTCGTCGAGACGTTCCAGAACCTCGTCGCCCAGGTCCCCGACCTGGTGCAGCCCCTCATCGTCGCTCTCGCCGGCGCGGTGCCGTTCATCGAGGGCGAGGGGGCCGCGGGCATCGGGATCATCGGCGGCATCCCCCCGGTGGTGGCGGCCGTCGCGGCGATGGTGGGCAACTTCGTGTGCGTGGCCGTCCTGGTGCTCGCGAGCTCGGGGGCGCGGCGCGCCATCGTCGACCGGTCGAGGGCGCGGCAGGCCGCACTCGCGGGCGGCGGGAGCAGCCTGGAGGATGACGTGGCACCCGCGCCCGCGGCCGAGCAGGGGCGCGGCTCCGCGCGGCGCGAGAAGTTCCAGCGGGCGTTCGAGCGCTACGGCGTCCCCGGCGTGAGCCTGCTGGGACCGCTGCTGCTGCCCACGCACTTCACCGCGACCATGCTCGCGGCGTCGGGCGTGGGCAAGGGACGAATCCTCGTGTGGCAGGCGGTCGCGATCATCGGCTGGACCACCGTGGTGGCCGTGATCGTCGGCGGCGCGGTGTACGCGATCCGCTGAGATCGCGGCGGGAGGGGCGGTCGCATCCGTTGCCCCTCCCGCTTCACGCTTTTCTGAATTCACTTCTTTCTGTACTGTTCAGGGGTGACCACTGCGCTCGCCTCGACTCCGCACACCGCCGCCGTCGCCCGCCTCGGGCACGCTCTGTCCGACACGACGCGCGCCGGGATCCTGCTCGCCCTCCGGTCGTCGCCGCGGTACCCGGCCGAGCTCGCGGAGGCGCTCGGCGTCTCGCGGCAGGCGATGTCGAACCATCTCGCGTGCCTGCGCGGCTGCGGACTCGTCGAGAGCACGGCCGACGGGCGACGCAGCCTCTACCGCCTGTCGGACCGCCACCTCGCTCCCGCGCTCGACATGCTGATGCGGGTCACCCTGATCGTCGACCCGGACTGCTGCGACGGCGAGGGGTGCACCTGCTGATGGCGGCCGTGGTCGCCGAGCCCCGCCGGCAGACGCTGCACCGCCGCATCCGCCTGATCGTGGGCGTCACGATCGGCTATAACGTGATCGAGGCCATCATCGCCGTCGCCGCGGGCTCCGTGGCCTCCTCCGCCGCACTGATCGGGTTCGGGCTCGACTCCACGATCGAGGTGCTCTCGGCGGCGGCGGTCGCCTGGCAGTTCACGCGGCCCGATCCCGAGCGCTGGGAGAAGCCGACGCTGCGGGTGATCGGGGTCGCGTTCTTCGCGCTCGCGCTGTACGTGACGGCGAGTTCCGTCCTGGCCCTGATCGCGCAGGAGCGGCCGGAGCACAGCACGGTCGGGATCGTGCTGACCGCGGTGAGCGTGGTCGTGATGCCGTTCCTCTCCCTCGCCGAGCGCCGGGCGGGGCGCGAGCTGAGGTCGGCCACCGCGGTCGCGGACTCGATGCAGACGCTGATCTGCACGTATCTGTCCGCCGCCGTGCTCGTCGGACTCGTGGCGAACTCGCTGCTGGGGTGGTGGTGGGCCGACGCGGTCGCGGGGCTCGTCATCGCGGGCTTCGCCGTCCGCGAGGGGATCGAGGCCTGGCGCGGTGACGCGTGCGCGACCTCGGTCGGCATGCTCCTCGAGGAGCACGACCACGACCACGAGCACGACCACGAGCGCTGAATCCACTCCCCTCGCGCGGGCGGAGCGAATGTCGGTCGCCCCCGCCAGAGTGGACCGCATGATCACTCTTCTGTCCGCTCCCAGCAACCTCGGCCTCCGTCCGCCCGAGCCCGGGAGCGTGCCGGGCTCGGCGAAAGCGCCGGAGGCGTTGCGCGAGGCGGGGCTCTACGAGCGGTTCACCGCCCGGGGAGCGACCGACTCCGGCGTCGTGCTTCCCGGCCGGTACGTGGCCGACGACGACGTGCGTCCGGCCGCTCGGGTGCGCAACGAGGCCGCGTTCGTCGACCACTCGCTGCGCCTGGCCGCGCGCATCGGCGACGCGATCGACGCGGGGCAGGCACCCCTGGTGATCGGCGGCGACTGCGGCATCCTCGTCGGCGCCGGGATCGCTCTGAAGAGACGCGGCGGAGCGGGACTCGTGCACATCGACGGCCACACCGATTTCCGCCACCCCGGCAACAGCGAGGAGTGCGCGGCCGTCGCCGGCGAGGCCCTGGCGGCGGCGATCGGCCTGCACTGGCCGGCCATCGCCGACATCGACGGCCTGTCCCCCTACTTCCCGGCGGGGCGCACCGCCCACGTCGGACACCGCGACGACGACGAGGAGCAGGAGGAGGTTCGCGGCCTCCTGGCACGCGTGACCCCCGCGGCCGAGGTCTCCGCACGCGGAGCCCAGGCCGTCGCGTCCGAGTCCGCCGCAGCGGCGGGCGAGGCGTACTGGCTCCAGCTCGACGTCGACGTGCTCGACCCCACGGTGATGCCCGCGGTGGACAGCCCCGATCCCGGAGGGCTCACCGCCGACGAGCTGACGGCGCTGCTGCGGGGCCTCGCTCCGCGGGCGATCGGTGCGAGCATCACCGTGTTCGATCCCGACCTCGACCCCGACGGCCGCTATGCGCGGCTGCTGGTCGAGGTTCTGAGCGAGGGCCTGAGCGAGCTCGGCAGCGCGGTGCGTCCGGCCTGACCATGCCGGCCGGACGCCCCGCGCTCAGTGCTCCGCGGCGGGCTCCGGCTCGGCGTGCAGCGTCACCCGCACCCGGGCGATCCGGCGCCGATCCACCTCTGCCACCTGGATGGTCGCGCCGGGCACCTCGACCGTGTCGCCGACCACCGCGAGGCGTCCGAGCTGTTCCGTGACGAATCCGGCGATGGTGTCCGACGATCCGCGCGGCATCGCCAGCCCGGTGGCCTCCTCGAAGTCCTGCAGGTTGAGGCGTCCGTCGAGCCCGTCGTCGGCCGAGATGAACACCTCGGCGTCGTACTCGTCGAAGATCTCGCCGACGACCTCCTCCACCAGGTCCTCGAGC
>NZ_SSDM01000320.1:0-20629 GCF_004794375.1 Microbacterium sp. K35
GGCAACGCGATCTCCGTGCTCGACGACGCCACCGTCACCGGCGGCACCACCGGCACCGGCACGGCCCCGACCGCTCCGGCGGCCGGCGGCGGGATCACCACCGGTGAGGACGGCATCCTCGGCGGCACCCAGCTCGGGCTGCCGGTGACGCTTCCGATCACGATCGGCGGCAACGCCATCTCGGTCGTGGGCGAGAGCACCGTGACCGGCCCGGGCACCACGCCCGGAACCGACCCCGGAACCGACCCCGGAACCGACCCCGGAACTGACCCGGGCACGGACCCCGGTACGGACCCGGGAACCGACCCCGGAACCGACCCGGGCACGGACCCCGGCACCACCCCCGGAACGAACCCCGGCACCACTCCGGGCGCGTCCGGCATGGCCTGGGCGTCGGGCGCAGCCGTCTCCGGTGAGGCCACCGGTCTCGCCATGACCGGCGGTGCACCGTCGCCCGCGCTGTGGGCGATCGCCGCCCTGCTGCTTCTGGGAGGTGCGGGCCTGCTGCGCCGTCGCACGGCGTAGGCGCTGAGCCCCGGCGGCGCCGGTGTCCTCGGGGGAGGAGACACGGCTCCGCCGGTGCGCGGCAGCGTCCACTCGTGCGGTGCGTCCCCCGCACCTCCTCTGCCGAGCGCGACGGCCGCGCGACACGCGGATGCCCCGTGGCGAACCGCCACGGGGCATCCGTTCACGCCTGCGCTCAGGCCGTCAGCGCGGGTATCGGCTGACTCGCGTGGGGCTGGTCGCCCAGCTCGGCCTGCAGCTCCCACAGCCGCACCTTGAGCTGCTCGCGCACGTCGGCGTAGGCGGGGTCGTGGTACACATTCACCAGCTCGTCCGGGTCGGCCTCCAGGTCGTACAGCTCCCACTCCGGCGCGAACCGGAACGGCGACGACCCGGGCAGACCCATTCCGTCGCTGTAGAAGTAGATGAGCTTGTGGGCCTCCGTGCGGATGCCGTAATGCGCGAGCACGTGGTGGTTCTCGTCGTCGTTCTCGTAATAGCGGTAGTAGAACGCGTCGCGCGTCGGCTCGTCCGATCCGGTGAGCTGCGGAAGGAAGCTCTTCCCCTGCATCCGCTCGTGCGCATCGACCCCGGCGGCATCCAGGAAGGTCTGCGCGAAATCGACGTTCGTCACGATCTGCTCCATCGGGGCCGCGGGCGCGATCCGCTCCGGCCACGACACGAGCAGCGGCATCCGGATCGACTCCTCGTACATGAAGCGCTTGTCGAACCACCCGTGGTCGCCGAGGAAGAAGCCCTGGTCGGAGCTGTACGTGAGGAGGGTCGAATCCCGCACGCCGTGCGCGCCGAGCCAGTCGATCACCCGTCCGACGTTGTCGTCGACCGACGCCACGCAGCGCAGGTAGTCCTCCATGTACCGCTGGTACTTCCACAGCGCGAGCTCGTCGGGCGTCAGGTCTTGCGGCGGCTCCACCTTGAGGTCGTCGAGCGTCAGGTGCTCCGCGATGCGCATGGTGGCATGCTTCGCCGCGCTCGCCCGGCCCGCGTAGTCGTCCGTGAACGTGGACGGCACGGGGATCGGGTCGCTGTACAGGTGGGCGTGCGCCTCGTCGGGCTCCCACGCGCGGTGCGGCGCCTTGTGATGGATCAGCAGGCACCACGGCTCATCGCCCTCCAGCGACTCGAGCCACTGCAGCGACAGGTCGGTGATGATGTCGGTCGCGTAACCCTTCTCGATGTGCACGCCGTCGGCGGTGAGGATCTGCGGATCGAAGTACTCGCCCTGATCGCGCAGCACCGCCCAGTAGTCGAAGCCCTGCGGATCATGGCCCGGCCCCTCCCCCATGTGCCACTTGCCGACGATGGCCGTCCGGTAGCCCGCCTCCTTGAGCTGCGACACGAACGTCGGCTGGCTCGCGTCGATGGGGGTCACCAGGGTCGAGACGCCGTTGACATGGCTGTACGTGCCGGTCAGGATGCTGGCGCGGCTCGGGGTGCACAGCGAGTTCGTGCAGTAGCAGTGATCGACGCGACGACCGGACTGCGCGATCTCGTCGATGCGCGGGGTCGTGTTCACCACCGACCCATAGGCGCCGATCGCATGCGTGGCGTGGTCGTCGGTGAGGATCATGAGGATGTTCGGTCGCCGGGCGGTCATCGTGCTTCTCTCTCTGCGGGGCGGTGGTACGCGTCGGTGACGATCTCGGCGGGAGGGGCCGTGAGCCCGGAGAGGTCGATGGGCTCCCAGCGACCGGTCGTCATGGAGCGATAGGCCGCGTCGATCACCGCGTTGTCGATGACGCCGTCGGCCAGGGTCTGCCGCGGCGCGACACCCGCGCGGAAGCTCTCGATGAAGTGCGCGAACTGGCCGTGGTACCCGTACGTGCGCGGCTCGTCGAGCACGGGCCGCAGCCAGCCGCGGGTCGAGCCGGCCTTCTCCCCCACGTAACCGAGCTCCTGTCCCGCGAACGCCGCGAGGGCACCGGGGCCGGTCTCGTCCACGCCGAGCCAGCCGTCCGAGCCGTGGATCTCGCGCCGGTTGTCCAGCCCGGGGCGATGCGTCCAGCCGGCCTCGACCTGGGCGACACGACCGTCGTCGAACCGCACGAGCAGGACCGCGTTGTCCTCGGAGTCCACGTCGTCGCGGTCGAGCCGGTCCCCCCACGCGAAGGCCTCCACGGGGGTCGCGCCCTCCAGGAACCAGCGCCCGACGGCGACACCGTGGCAGCCGAGACCGCGCAGCGGCCCTCCGCCCATGCGCGCGATCTCCCTGGCGTGCTTGTGCGGGCTGCCGTGGGCCTCGCGGGCGCGCACGGTGAGCACCCGACCGATGCCGCCCGCGTCGACCATCGCCTTGGCGTGCATGACCGCGGGCGAGAAGACCGCGGTCTCCGCATAGCCGTGCCACACGCCCGCGGCGGTCACGGCGGCGAGGCACGCCGCGGCCTCCGGGCCGCTGCGCCCGAGCGGCTTGGTGCAGATCACGGCCTTGCCCGCGGCGGCCGCCGCCGTCACCGCGTCGAGGTGCGCGTCCTGCGGCACGGCCACGACCACGATGTCGACATCGGCCAGGGCGGCCAGCTCCTCGACGCTGGCGACCACGTCGCGCACGCCGAACCGGTCGGCGAGCTCTCTGCCCCGTTCGGGCGAGCGCGCGGCGAGGGCGACGACCTCGTGGTCACGCACCTCCGCCAGGGCCCGGAGGTAGAACTCGGCGACGAAACCGGAGCCGACGATGCCCAGCCCGACGGGACCCGTCACGAGCGGTCCTTCATGGCGGCGGCGAACAGCTCGGTGTTGACGAACGACGCCGGATCGGTCATGTCCTCCATGCGACCGGACTGGACGAACACCCGCATGATCGACTCGTACTGCTCGAACGTGGTGCCGTCCTCGTTGTTCGCGAGGATCTCGTCGGACGGCGTCCACCCGGAGATGCTCGCCTGCTGCGTCAGCTGGTCGACCGGGGCACCGGACGCGGCGGAGGCCCACTCGACGACCTGCTCCGTGTCGTCGATGCGGTAGTCGTTCACCTCGGCGTACACCTCGAGGAAGCGCTGCAGGGCGTCGGCCTTGCCGTCGACGGCCTCGTTCGACGCGACCCACGACCCGAGGAACGACGTCTCCGGGAACGAGGCGTTGTCGGCCACCGTCACGGTGTCCGGCACGCTGTCGAGGATCTGCGCGCTCAGCGGCGAGAAGATCGCGGCGATGTCGATCTGCCCGCCGACGTAGGCGCTGACGACGCTCGGCGGGTCGAGCACCACGCGCTCGACGTCGTCGAACGTGAGCCCGGCCTCCAGGAGCGTGAGCGCGAGGATCATCTCCCCCGACCCGCCCTCGGGCACACCGACGCGCTGCCCCTTGAGGTCTTTCGGATCCTCGACGCCGCTGCCCGGGCGGGCGAGCACCACGTCGCCGAGCGAGGTCTCGCTGGGCACGATCACGGTCGCCTGTCCGGTCGCCGGAAGCCAGGTCGCCCCGGCGCCGATGTACCCGACGTCGATCTGTCCGGCCTGCATCGCCTGGATCTGGGTGGGGCCGTTCGTGAACGGCGTCAGCGTCACGTCCAGCCCGTACTTCTCCCACAGACCCAACTCGTTCGCGGCGGCGATCACGCCGACGCCGTTGATGCTCGTGTCGATGTAGCCGACGTTCAGGGAGACCGGCTCACGGGCCTCCCCTCCGGCGTCGGACGAGGGGGCCGGTTCGGCCGAGCCCGTGCAGGCGGACAGGGCGATCGTGAGTGCGGTGACGGCCGCGGCGGCGACGGCCGCGCGACGGGTCCGGGTGGGGAAGCGCATCATCGGGTTCCTTACGTGATCGGGTGGGAGTGCGGTGGGTCGTGCGGGTGCGGATCCGCCGGGTCAGGCGGTGGTGGGTTCCGGCTGGTGGTGCACGCCGCGCCAGACGCGGGCGCGGAGGGCGGCGAACTCGGGAGACAAGCGCATCTCCTCGGTGCGCGGGTAGGCGAGCGGCACGTCGATCACCTCGGTGATCCGTCCGGGCCGCGGGCTCATCACGATCACGCGGTTGGCGAGGAACACGGCCTCGTCCACGTCGTGGGTGATGAACACGGCGGTGCGCCGCTCCTGCTGCCACGTCTCGAGCAGGTTCTCCTGCATGCTCACCCGGGTCAGCGCGTCGAGCGCGCCGAACGGCTCGTCCATCAGCAGGATCGACGGCTGCGCGGCATAGGCGCGGGCGATCGCGCAGCGCTGCTTCATGCCGCCCGAGAGCTCCTTCGGCAGCGCGCCGGCGAAGTCGCCCAGGCCCACGAGGTCGAGGTAGTGCTGGGCCACCTGCTCGCGCTCGGCCTTCTTCATGCCGCGGATCCGCAGGCCGAACTCGACGTTCTGCCGGGCCGTGAGCCACGGGAAGAGCGCATACTGCTGGAAGATCACGCCCCGGTCGGGCCCGGGCCCCGTGACCGGTCGGCCGCCCACGAGCACCTCCCCCTCGGTGGGGTCGAGGAGCCCCGCCATCAGGTTCAGCAGGGTGCTCTTGCCACAGCCGCTCGGCCCGACGAGGGTGATGAACTCCCCGTCTGCCACGTCGAGGTCGACGTCGTCGAGGCTGCGGACCGTGCCGCGGCTGGTCTCGTAGTGCTTCGAGACCCCGCGGATCGAGATCATCGCGGTCATTTCCGGACCTCCTGCCAGGCGGTGAGCTTGTTCTCGGCGAAGAGCAGGGCACGGTCCATCGCGAACCCGAGCGCGCCGATGAGGATGATGCCCACGACGATGCGCGGGGTGTCGAGGAACTGCGAGGCGGCCTGCATCATGCGGCCGAGACCGAAGGCCGCCGCGATGAGCTCCGAGGCGACGACCGTGGCCCAGGCCGCGCCGAGGGCGACGCGGGTGCCGACGAAGATGAACGGCAGCGAGGCCGGGACGACCACGCGGAGGAAGATCGTGCCGTCGCTCGCGCCGAGCACACGGGCCGCGTTGACGAGGGTGGTGTCGACGTTGCGCACGCCCTGGAAGGTGGCGAGCACGCACGAGAGGAACGACGCGAGGAAGATGACGAAGATCTTCGCCGGCTCCCCGATGCCGAGGAACACGATCACGAGCGGGATGAGCGCGAGCGGCGGCACGGTGCGGAAGAACTGCACCCACGGCTCGAGCAGCCCGCGGCCCCAGCGATACCAGCCCATGATGAAGCCGGCGGGGACGGCGACGATCACGCCGAGGAGGAAGCCGATGACGACGCGCTGCACGCTCGCCACGGTGTTCAGCAGCAGGCTGCCGTCGAGCAGTCCCTCCCAGAAGCTCTGCACCACGGCGATCGGCGTGGGGGCGAGCGGGTTGTCGCTGACGACCGCGATGATCCACCACACCGCGATGCCGAGCACCAGGGTGGAGAGGTAGAGCAGCGTCAGCGGTTTCTCGGTGCGGACGGTCGTGCGGCGCGCTCTCGTGGCGCGCGGCACCGAGAGCGTCGTGGTCGCCGTCTCGGGTGTGGCGTCGATCATGGCTCTTTCCCTTCGTTGCGTGGGAGCCCGTTGGTGTCAGCCGACCGGGGCGGTCGGAAGGAGGGGAGGCCCGAACACGAAGGTGTCCAGGGCGATGGTGGCGGCGCCGATCATGCCCGCGTCGGCACCGAAGCGCGGCGGCTCGACGCGGATGCCGTCGCGCAGCACGGGCATGACCTGCTCCGCGAGGGCCGCCCTGACGGGTTCGATCACGACCGGGGCCAGGTCGAACAGCAGTCCGCCCAGCACGATCTGCTGCGGGTTGAGGAGGTTGACCATGCTCAGCAGCGCGGTGCTGAGGTGCCGGACGAGGTCGTCGCGCACCTCCAGCGCCCGCGGGTCGGCGGCCTCGACGGCGGCGACGAAGTCCTCCGTCCAGGTGCGGTCGTCGGGGGCGCGGTCGTCGTCGAGCAGCCCGGCATCGATCATGCGCCGCCGGAGCACGCCATCGCTGACCACGGTCTCCAGGCAGCCGCGGCCGCCGCAGGTGCAGGTGGGGCCGTCCTGCTCGACGCGCAGGTGGCCGATCTCGACCGCGCCGTGCGTGCCGCCGCGGTACTCGGCGCCGCCCAGGATCAGGCCGGCGCCGACACCGGTGCGCACGTAGACGAAGGCGAGGCTCTCGAGCCCCTGGCCGGTGCCGTAGCGGGACTCGCCGGCGGCCATGGCGCGCACGTTGTGGTCGAGCACGACGTCGAGCCCGAGGGTGCGTTCGAAGTGCTCGGCGATCGGCACGTCGGTCCAGCCGAGCGTGGGGGCGGAGATGTTCACGCGGCGGCTCGCGTCGACGATGCCGGCCACGCCGACGCCGAGGCCGAGCACCTGCTCCAGCGAGATGCCCGCCGTGTCCATCACCCGCTGCAGGAGCTCGCCCGCGAGGTCGAGCACGGCCTCGGGCGCGGTGGGGACCGGGAAGCGGATCTGCTCGGACGCCACGACGCGCGAGGTGAGCTCGACCACTCCTGCCTGGAGGAACCCGGCGCCGATCTGCAGTGCGAGCACGTGGTGGGTGCCGGTGAGGGCGACGTCGGTGCTCGGGCGGCCGACCCTGGCCTCCCGGGTGGCGGGGATCTCCTCCGCCACGAGGCCTGCGTCGACCAGTTCCACGACCACGTTCATCACGGCGGCGGCGCTCAGGCCCGAGGCGCGGGACAGATCGCGACGCGACAGCGGGCCGTGCGAGCGCAGCAGCTGCAGCAGCACGCGACGGTGGTGCGCGCGGATCGCCGCGGCGTCGAGCCGGACCTCGGATAGTTTTTTTTGCACGTAGCTAAATAAACAGCACGTGCGGAAATCCTGTCAAGAGCGGATCTTCTCCGCCCGCCTCAGAGGATGTCGTCGACCTCGCCGTGCGGGATGATCGCCGCGCGGTAGCGCTCCACGAGCTCGCGCCAGCCGAAGCCCTCCGTGTACTCGTGCTCGTACACCGCCTCCGTGAAGTGCCACAGCAGGTACGGATGCGCCCCGAGCCCGTACAGCGCCCCGTAGTCGCGCGCGATGAAGGCCGCCCGCTCCTGCGGCGTCAGCTCCCGGTCGTCGGCGACCGCATCCGGCCCGGCGCCGCCCGCCAGCCACCGGTCGACGAAGCCCTCGGTATCGGCGACGTACGCGTTCACGTTGGCCGTGCTCATCTCGACCGCCCGCATGAACTTGCCGATCATGTACCTGCTCACGATGCAGACCTCCACAGGAAGAACGGGCTCGAGGCGAAACGCGACGTGGTGGCCTCCGCCAGCTCGGCCGGGCGGCCCTGCATCGCGGCGAGCGCCGTGACGATGTTCACGTACTGGTAGGTGACGTTGCCCGCCGCCATGATGCGGTCGAACCGGCAGCCGGCGATCGCGGCGTCGAGGTCGCCGTCGCGCATCCACCCGACCGCCTCGGCGTCGAACGCGGGGTCGGGCGAGCCGTTGAACGTGCGCGGCCCTCCGACGTCGGTGGCCATGTGGCCCGAGGTGAGCAGCGCCACCCTGGCCCCGCCGTCCCACGACTCGACCGCGGCGCGCAGGTGATGTCCGAGGGCGGCGAACCGCGCGGCCGAGGGCAGCGGCGGCAGGATGGCATTCGCGTGGATGGGCACGATCGGCAGGTCGAGCTCGGGCCGCACGTACTGCAGCGGGAGCACGAAGCTGTGGTCGAGCCGCCACTCGTGCGACACCGAGAAGTCGATCGCCTCGGGCAGCACCTCGCGTCCGGCGATCTGCGCCGCGAGCTCGGGATGCCCGGTGAGCTCGGCGTACTCCATGCCGAACGTGCGCACCTCGTTCTCGTACGTGCCGTGGTACGACGCGGCTTTGCCGACGATGAACGCGGGCGAGTTGTCGGCGAAGAACTGCCGCACGTGGTCGGTGCCGAGCACGATCAGCGCGTCGACCTCGGCCTCGGCGATCGCCTCACGGATGCGCCGGAAGTTCGCCTCCACCGCGACCAGGTCGGGCGGATACGGCTCCCGCATCGCGCGCCACAGCAGCGGGTTGTGCGGGGTCGCCGCCGCCAGCACCAGTTCAGCCACGGTCGGCTCCCTTCTCCGCGGTCACAGCCGGAACAGCTTCCGCGCGTTGTCGATCAGGATCTTGCGGCGCGACTCCTCCTTGAAGCCGAGCTCGTCGAACTCCGCCATCCACCGGTCCGCGGTCATCACGGGCCAGTCCGAGCCGAACAGCACCCGGTCGGAGATGAGCGAGTCCGCGTAGCGCACCACCTCGGGCGGCAGGTACTTCGGAGCCCAGCCGGAGAGGTCGAGGTACACGTTCGACTTGTGCCACACCATCGCCAGGTTCTCCAGGTGCCACGGCCACGCCGGGTGCGCGCTGATGATGTTCAGCTCGGGGAACTCGGCCGCGACGTCGTCGATGTAGGGCACGGGGCGGGCGTTCTCCAGCCGGTACCCTCCGCCGCCCGGGGTGCCGGCGCCCGCACCGGGGAACCCGGAGTGGAACATGACCACCAGCCCGAGCTCGGCGCAGGTCTCCCAGATCGGCCAGAACCGACGGTCGTTCGCCAGGAACCTCTGCCGCGACGGGTTCAGCTCGCCCACGCCCTTGATGCCGTACTCGTCGTGCATGCGGCGGATCTCGGCGATCGCCGCCTCGCCCTTCCACGGGTCGATGCCCGCGAAGGCCAGGAACACGTCGGGGTGGTCTCGCTGCGCCCGGCCCAGCAGGTCGTTGGGGGCGCCCTTGATCCCGCTGGTCGTCTCCGAGTCGGAGTTGACGATCACGGCCATCATCCTGCGGTCGCGGTACTGGTCGGCCTGCTCGGCGAACGACACGACCGGCCGCTCCCGTCCGAAGTGCGCGGCCATCTGCGTGTGCCGCGTGCCCATCGCCGCGATGAACTCCTCGGTCTGCGGGTGGGTGTGCACGTCGATCGCCACCAGGTCGTCGATGCCGGGCATCAGGCCGCTCCTTCGTTCAGGGTTCCGGCCGCGATGCGCAGGCCGGTCAGCTCCTCGGTGTCGGCCCCGAGCGCGGGCGCATAGACCAGCTCGGGCCGGCCGCTGCGGTGGAACCGGGTGCTCGGCACCGGCACGCGCACCGCGCCGCCCGGTCCCGCGATCTCCTCGACCAGGCCCATGCTCGCGATCTGCGGGTCGTCGAACAGGTCGCCCATCGTGTTGAGCGGGCCGTGCGGGATGTCGTGCGCGGCCAGGCGCTCCAGCCACTCGGCGCGCGGACGGGTGGCGGCGATCTCCTTGAGCACCGCGTCGAGCTCGTCGTAGTTCCACACGCGCCCCTCCCTGGTCGCGAACCGGGGGTCGTCGGCGAGGTCGGGCCGCTCCAGCACGTCGAGCAGCCCGGTCCAGAACTTCTCCGGCACCGACATGTGGATCACGAACGCCTTGCCGTCGGAGCCGCGGCACGCGTACGCCTGGGCGCGACGCGGACGCGAGTCCGGCGACGACACCTGCCCGGTCTCCAGGAACGCGGAGGCGGACTCGGTGAGGAAGTCGAGCAGCGCACCCACCATCGACACCTCGACGTGCTCGCCCTCCCCGCTCACGTCGCGGGCGTGGAGGGCCGCGAGCACCGCCTGCACCGCCGACATCCCCGACAGCAGATCGGAGAACGCCGGGCCGAGCGGGCGGATCGTGTCGGCGGGGACGACCTGGCTGTACATGCCGCCGGTCGCGGAGATCACCGTGTCGTAGGCGGGACGCTTCGCCGAGGGTCCCGTGGGGCCGAAGCCGGTGATGGAACAGGTGATGACGCGCGGGTTGTGCGCGTGCAGGGCCTCCGGACCGAAGCCGAGCCGCTCGGCGACGCCCGGTCGGAAGTTGTCGAGCACGATGTCGGCGTCGGCGACCAGGGCGAACAGCGCCGCCAGCCCCTGCGGACTCTTCAGGTCGAGCACCACCCCGCGCTTGCCCCGGTTGTACGCGGCGAACTGCGGGCTCATGGTCGCTCGACCCTCCCACCGCCGCATCGGGTCGCCCTCCGGCGACTCGACCTTGATCACCTCGGCACCGAGGTCGGCCAGGAGCTTCGCGGCGAAGGGGCCGGAGATGTACTGGCCCAGCTCGACCACCCGGATCCCGGCGAGCGCCCCGGCGCCCGGCAGTGCAGTACTCGTCACGTCTGGTCTCCTCTTCGATACCCGTGGTCAGCGCACATCCACGATCACCTTCCCGTCGCCGGCGCGGGGGAAGTCGCGGTAGGCCGTGGCGATGTCGTCGAGCGCGTACCGGGCGCCCGCGAGCGGCGGCAGCACTCCGGCGGCGGCGAGGGCGAGGGCCTCCGCCACGTCGTCGTACCGGGCGCTCGCGGCACCCGCGAGGCGCTTGCGGCGCAGGTAGAAGTCGCGCGCGTCGATCCGCAGGTCGGGGTCGACCGAGGCCGAGCAGAACACGGCCCGTCCACCCCAGCCGAGCGCAGCGACCCCGGCGCTCAGCGTGGGGCCGTGGCCGGAGACGTCGAGCACCACGTCGAAGCCGTCCTCCGCGGCGAGGGCGTCCGCGAGGGCGGCGGGATCGGGCGCGTGCAGCAGCCGCTCGTCGCCGACCGGCGTCAGGGGCCGGCGGGAGGCGGCGACCACGCGGGCTCCCCGGGCGAGCGCGATCGCGACGGCCGCGCGACCGAGCGTTCCGCCCGCACCGGTGACGAGGATCCGCTCGTCGGCGGCGAGCGCGGCGATCCGCAGAGCGTTGAGCACGATGGGGGCGCTGTGCACCACGGCCGTGGCGTCGGCGGCAGTCAGGCCGTGGCGGTCGATCGCGTTGCGCGCGGGCACCGCGACGAACTCGGCGGCGCCGCCGTCGCGGTGCACGCCGACGACGGTCTGCGATGGGCAGTCGGCCTCGTCTCCGGCGCGGCAGCGGGGGCACGCGCCGCAGGCGATGTTGGGCTTGACGACCACGGCCTGGCCGAGGCGCTCGGGGTCGACGCCGGAGCCGACGGCGACGATCTCCCCCGCCGGGTCGATGCCGAGGATGCGCGGGAGCCGGGCGTGCGCTCCGGGGCCGACGCCGGCGATGACGTTGAGGTCGAGCTGGTTGATGCCCACGGTCTCGACGCGGATCAGCACTTCGCCCGGAGCGGCCGACGGCACCGCCGACTCCGTGACGGTCAGGCCGTCCAGGTCGTGGCTGCTCAGCACGGCGGCACGCATGGTCACCTCTTCATCGTGGGACTGTTTCGGATACTGTATCCAATTTTCATCGTGGTCGTCCAGACCCCGTTGTCAGCACGATATCGGCCGAAGCATGGACAGCCGATACCAAATTGGATACCGTATCCCAAAATCCGCGTGAGACGCCCCCCTCACGAAGGGGCGCACGCACTGCCCGAATGGAGAGTCATGCGCACGACAAGAACCAGGCTCGGCCTCGCCGTGGCCGGAGGCGCAGCAGCACTGACGCTGCTCGCCGGCTGCACCTCGCCGACACCCGCACCCGAAGGCCCGGTCGACCTCGGCGACGGGGAACCCGGCGCCGCCGAAGACACCAGCATCACGGTGGCCATCCCCTTCCCCGACGTCACGATGTACTCGATGTTCGTCCTCGGCACCGACCTCGGCTACTACGAGGAGGAGGGCCTCACCGTCGAGGTCATCACCGCCGACAACGTCACCGCCGCGGTCGCGAGCGGCAGCGCCGACATCGGCGTGGAGTCCACCGGCACCGTGATCGACGCCATCCGCGGCGGCGTGGAGATCGACCTGGTGTCGGGCCACTACTGCCGCCAGAACTTCGACTTCGCGGCCCAGTCCGACGTGGAGAGCGTCGAAGACCTCGACGGCACCTCGATCGTCCTCGCCGGAACCCCCGGCGACCCGGCCGAGTTCCAGCGGGCACAGGTGCTCGCGGAAGAGGGCTGGGACCTCGAGAGCATCAACGCGGAGGTCGTCTACCCCGGACCCGGCTCCGAATCGTGGACCGAGTTCTTCGTGAACGACCGCATCTCGCTGCAGCCCTTCTACGCCGACGACCGTGCGGCGCTCGAGGAGCACGGCGCGAACATCGTCGTGGAGTCGCTGCGCAACTGGGCCAACGACGTGCAGATCGCCGGCACGGCCTGGGTGAAGGAGAACCCGAACTCGCTCGTGCGGTTCTTGCGCGCCACACTCAAGGCCACCGACTTCATGACCGCCCCGGCACCGGGCGAGTTCCCGGAGAACGCGGAGGAGGCGCTGGACATCTACGAGGCCAACGACTTCGACGTGCAGGAGCTCCGCGACTCCGACAGCGTCTGGATCCTCGACGGCCACCTCGCCTGCCCGAACCTGTACTTCGACGCGGACGCCTGGGACACCACGATCGAGACGCAGAAGCTCGAGCCGCTGGAGTTCGACGACGCGCAGCTCGCGCACCTGTTCAAGGCGCAGGAGCTGCTCGGGCTCGACAACGAGGGACCGGCGACGCTCCCCTACCCCTGAGCCGCACGACCCCGGACGAGGCCCCACCGCTGCGCATGGCGGTGGGGCCTCGTCGCGTCCGCGGGTCAGGAGTGATCGCGGGCTTGGAGGATCACGATCTGCTCGTCGCTCACGTAGTACACGAGGCGGTGGGTCTGGTCGATGCGGCGGGACCAGGCGCCGGAGAGCACGTGCTTCAGGGGCTCCGGCTTGCCGATGCCCTCGACCGGGTCACGGAGGGCGTCGGCGATCAACTGATTGATCCGTCGCAGCGTCTTCCGGTCCTGGCCCTGCCAGTAGGTGTAGTCCTCCCACCCGTGCGGGTCGAAGGCGAGCCGCCTGCTCACTCGTCGATCAGGTCGTGCTGCTCGGACTCACCTCGGCGGGCGCGCTCGAGTGCCGAGAGGAGCCGCTCCGCGCCGACGGGGTTGCGCAGCAGGTAGGCCGTCTCCGTGAGCGCGTCGTAGTCGTCCTTCGACATGAGCACGGCGTTGCCGCGGCGGGACACGACCTCGACCGGAGCATGGTCGTCGTTCACCTGCTGGATGAGACCGAAGAGACTCTTCCGCGCCTCGGTCGCGGAGATCGCCGTCATCTCGTCACCTCCTGAGTGGTACAGAAAAGCGTACCACTCGGCGAAGCGAGAAGGCGGACCCGACCCCCGTCGCGCATGAGACGGGGGCCGGGAGTCGGGGGCGGCGTCAGCCGACGATCTTCCGCTCGTCGTACCAGGGCGCCAGCCTGCGGCGCAGCACCGAGATGAGGAACAGCGTCAGGTTCGCGATGATCACCATCACCACGACCATCGCGATCGCCTCGTCCATGCGGAACTGATACGCCGCGAACTCCAGCAGGTGACCGAGGCCCCCGGTCCCGCCGAGGAACTCGCCGAGCACCTCGCCCGTGAAGCCGAGGGCTGCACCGCGCTGGATGCCGGACAGGCTGTAGGGCAGCGTCGCCGGGAAGATGACCTTCCACCCCAGCCCGATGCCCTTCGCGCCGTATACGCGCGCCGCGTTCACGAGCGACGGGTTCACGGTGACCGCGCCCTCCATCGTGTTCAGCAGGATCGGGAACACCGCGAGCAGGATCACGAGGGCGATCTTCGACTCGCTGCCGAGCCCGAGGCCCAGGATGAACAGCGGAGCGAGCGCGACCTTGGGCGTGGAGTACAGCACCCACAGGAACGGGGCCACCATGAAGCGCAGCACCGGGGACCAGCCGACCGCGAGCCCCACGACCACACCCACGACGATCGCGATGGCCAGGCCGATGAACAGGTTCGTGACGCTGAAGCCGAAGGCGCCCCAGAACTCCGGGTCGACCATGAGCCGCCCGAAGGCCACGGCGATCGCGCTGGGGGCGGGCAGGAACGCCTCGGGCACCCACTGGAACCAGGTGACCGCCGCCTCCCACACGAGCAGCACGGCGGCCACGACCGCGATCAGCAGCAGCGTCCACCTGCCCTCGCCAGCACGCACCACGCGCCGGGGACGCACGATCCGCACGGTGCCGGTGGCCGACATGACGCTCATCGCTTGCCCTTCCTCGTCCACGGCGCGACCCCGCGCTCGATCGCGGTGACCACCTGGGTCATGCCCACGCTCCACACCACGACGAGCGCGATCGCCGCGAACGCCTGATCCGTCTGATACGTGTTGGAGGCGCGGATGATGAGCGCGCCCATGCCGCTCGACGACCCGGCGAGCTCGGCCACGACCATGCCGATCGTGGCGAGCACGACCGCCTGGCGGAGACCGGCGAACAGGAACGGGATCGTCGACGGCAGGTACACCGAGCGGTACAGCCGCAGGCGGCCCGCGCCGTACACGCGGGCGGCGCGGATGATCGACGGGTTCGTGGTGCGCATGCCGGCGGCGACGTTCAGCAGGATCGGGAAGATCGCGCTGATCGTGACGAGGAAGATGACCGGTCCGATGCCGAAGCCGAACCAGGCCTTCGCGAGCGGCTGGTATGCGATCGACGGGGTGGCGTAGATGGTCCAGGCGATCGGACCGACCACGCGGTCGACCGGGAGGGACGAGCCCATCAGCAGGCCGACCGGGATGCCCACGACCACGGCGAGCGCGAAGCCGGTCAGCCACGCCTGCGCCGAGATCCCGGCGTTCGCGGCGAGCGACCCGTTCGCGATGATCTCCCCGAAACCCTGCGCGATCGACAGCGGGGGCGGCAGGAAGACCGGGTTGATCCAGCCGAGGACTCCGACCACGAGCTGCCACAGCAGCAGGAGCACGATGACCTCGACCGCGATGACCGCGGCCTTGCCGCGCGTGCTCAGCCCCGCGAGCCAGGCGGCGACCCCGCCGCGTCCGAGGTTCGGTCCCGTGGCGAGCAGCGCGCTCATTTCGACACCGCTGCCGCCGTGGCCTCGCCCTCCAGCGCCTCCCAGAGGTGGTCGCGGAGTTCGAGGAAGCGGGGATCGTGCTGCACCGACCGCTCGGAGCGCGGCCGCTCGATCCCCGTGGTGATGATCTCCTTGATCGCGCCGGGGTGGCTCTTGAACACCACGATGCGGTCGCCCAGGAGGATCGCCTCCTCGATCGAGTGCGTGATGAACAGGACGGTCTTGCCGGTCTTCTCGATCAGCTTCTCGATCTCGTCGCGCATCACCTCGCGGGTGAGGGCGTCGACGGCGCCCAGCGGCTCATCCATCAGCAGGATGCGCGGCTCGGCGACGAACGCCCTCGCCAGACCCACGCGCTGCTGCATGCCGCCGGACAGCTCCCGCGGGTACGACGACTCGAAGCCCTTGAGGCCGACCATGTCGATGGCCTCCTGCACGCGCTCGCGCCAGTCGGCCGTGCGCAGGCCCTTCTGCATCTCGAGCCCGAACTTCACGTTGTCGAACACCGTGCGCCAGGGCAGCAGCGCGTAGTCCTGGAAGACGACGGCCCGGTCGGGTCCCGGGCCGTCGACCTCCGTGCCATCCACCAGGACGGACCCGGTGCTCGGCGCGACGAGGCCGGCGATGACGTTCATGAACGTCGTCTTGCCGCACCCCGACGGGCCGAGCACCGTGATGAACTCGCCCTCGAACACGTCGAGATCGACGTTCTCGATCGCGATCAGCTTCTTCCCCGTGCGCGCCACGTCGTAGCTCACGGAGAGTCCGGTGACCGAGATCAACGGGTCCGTGGCGGAGGGTGCGGTGTCTTTCACGTCAGTCATCGTCGACCTCTCGTCTTGTCGCCGCGCTCGGGTGCGCGGCTTATCGCAGCTTAGGAAGCACCTCGGTGCCGAGGAGCTCGATCTGCTCGAAGAACCGATCGAACTTGAACCGGAAGTCGAACACCAGGTGCTCGGTGCCGATCTCCTCGAACCGGCGGATCTGATCGACCGCCTCGTCGGGGCTGCCGACGATGAGCTGACCCTCCAGGTCTTCCACGGTCTCGAAGCTGCCGGACGGCGGCTTCACCGCGAACTTCGCCTTGTTCGCCCACGCCAGCAGGCCGGGGATGTTCACGTGCTTGAGCGCCTCCTCGCGGGTGTCCTCGATGGAGGTGGGCGGGATCACGGCGATGGTCGGCATCGGCCGGCCGTTCTCGTCGGTCATCTCGCGCATGGTCTGGATGCGCTTCTCCATCGTGGCCAGACCCGTGCGGCCGGGCATCCAGCCGTCGGCGAACTCCGCCGCGAGGCGGGCCGACCGCGGGGTCGCGCCGCAGTACCAGAACGGGATGCGTCCACCCACGGGCTTCGGCTCGATCGTGACGTTCTCGAACGAGAAGATGCCGTCGTCGTAGGTGACGTCGTTCTCGGTGAACACGCGGCGCAGGATCTCGGCGTTCGAGCGCACCATCTCCACGCGGTCCAGGTCGCCCCAGCCGATCGCCTCGAACTCGTGGTCGAACGTGCCGGCGCCGAAGCCGAGGATCAGGCGCGGGCCGAGCAGCTGGGTCATGGTGCCGGCCATCAGCGCGGTCACGAGCGGGTGCCGGAACGGGATGAGCGACCCGGTGCCGAGCTCGATCTTCTCGGTCACCGCGCCGATGGCGGTGAGCGTGGTGAGCGCGTCGTAGAACGTGCGGTTGGGCTTCTCCATCTCACCGTGCGGCTCGAACACGAGGTGGTCGCGCACCCACACGGAGTCGAATCCGAAGCTCTCGGCGAGCTTCGACCCCTCCAGGAGCTTCTCCTTGCTCGCCTCCTCGCCGAAGTGCGGCAGCAGCAGTCCGAATTTCATGTCAGTTCCTCTCTGCGGCCAGTGCCGCCCTGTCTTCCGCCGAGGCGGCGAGCTTTCCGAAGGCGGGGTCGCCGACGACCTCGCGGTCGACGTACACGTCTTCTCCGCGCACGAGCGTGCGCTGGATGCGGGCGCTGATGGTGCGCCCGTCGTACGGGGTCCAGCCGATCTTCGACAGCACGTCGTCGTTCGTGATGGTCCACTCGTCGGCCAGGTCGGCGATCACGATGTCGGCGTCGGCGCCGATCGTGAGGGAACCCTTGACGCCCTCCAGGCCGAACTTCGCGGCGGGGATGTGGGCGACCATGTCGATCGCGCGCTGCAGGTCGAGCTCGCCCTTGTTCACGGCGTCGAGCATGAGCTCGTAGTAGTACTGGATGCCCGGGGTGCCCGTGTGCGAGCTCCACATCTTGGTCCAGCCGACCTCCTTCTCCTCGCGGGTGTGCGGGGCGTGGTCGCTGGCGGCGATGTCGATCGTGCCGTCCCGCATGCCCTCCCACACGGCGGTGCGGTTGTCGTCGGGCACCCAGTAGCTCAGGGCGTAGGGACCGAGGGTCTCCACGTCGTCCCACGTGGACAGGAACGGCGCCCAGTGGTTGACCTCGCACGTGACGTCGATGCCGTTCTGCTTGGCGCGGCGCACGGCCTCGATCGAGCGCCGGGTCTGGATGTGCGCGATGTGCACGGGGCAGCCGGAGGCCTCGGCGAGCCGCAGCACCACGTCGATCGCGGTGTCCCAGATCACGCCCTCGCGCGCGGCGTAGGCGGAGGCGTAGCCCTGCGGGGTGTTCTCGCCGCGGGCGAGGTAGGCGCCCTCGATGTAGTCCATGAGCGCCTGGTCGTGCGGGTGCACGATGAAGCGCTTCCCGGTCTGGGCGATGTGGTCCATGATCTCGAGCAGGTGCCCGTGGTCGTGGATGCCGGTTCCGGAGGGGTGCGGGTAGTCGCGGCCCGTGTCGACGACCATGTAGATCTTGTAGGCGCGGATGCCGAGGTCGCTCATGCCCGCGATCTCGTCGAACTTCGTCGGGGCGGGGTTGTGGTTCCAGTCGACGATCGACGACTCCTCGTAGCGCCGGAACACGTCGGTGAGGGTGGCGACGTCGGTCGTGGGCGGCTTGAGGTTGGGCATGCCGAACATCGTCGTGACACCGCCGGCCGCGGCCTGGAGGCTGGTCGTGTAGATGTCGTCCTTGTGCTCGTAGCCGGGCTCGCGGGTGTGCACGTGCACGTCGACCATGCCCGGCAGCACGAGCTTGCCAGTGGCGTCGATCGTGCGCGCAGCGTCGATGTCGGTGTCGGCCGCGACGATGCCGGCGACCCGGCCGTCCGCGACGAGCAGGTCGGCGACGACCGGTCCTGCGGGGGTGACGACGGTGCCGCCGGTGATCTTCAGATCGACGCTCATCGCGCGACCTCCTGTTCCTGAACGGATTCTGTCTGGATGGACTCGCCGATCGCGGGCGACGGCGTGGTCCGGTGGATGAGATGCGCGGGGCGCACGTGCGTGTCGAACCAGCCGACGATCACCGGGGTGGTCTGCTCCCAGTACGTGTCGTACGCGGCGTAGTGCGTGGTGTGCCGCTGCATGATGAGCTGCTTGGGGCCGCGCGCCGCCTCGTACAGCGCCTCGGCGTGATCGGTCGGCGTGGTCGCATCGCCCTCGACGCCGATCACGAGCAGCGGCGTGGTCAGGCGGGCCGCGGCGTCGATGGGCCGGTAGGCGATGATGCCCTCGGCGCACGCGAGCGGCACCGCGGACGGGATGCGGTCGTCGACGTCGGCCTTGATGGTGGTGGCGCGGCGCTCGGCCGTGGGGATCATGATCTCCTCGCGGGGGTGCACGATGCGGCCCTCCCCCGTGGTGACGCGCCGGCGGCGGTCCTCGTCGAGCGACTTCTGGAAGTCGAGCCACTCGTACTCGCTGCGCATGCGGTGCAGCCAGTCCTCGCCGTCGGCCACGGGAACCTGGCTGACGGCGGCCTTGACGCGCGGATCGACGTCGGCGAGCAGCACCGCGTTGCCACCGCCGGTGCCGCCGGTGCCGAACACCCCGATGGCGTCGGCGATCACGTCGTCGCGCGTGGTGAGGTAGGTGACGGCGTTGACGAGGTCCTGCAGCTGCCAGGCGGGCGAGAGGTAGCCGCGGTCGCCGTCGGAGTCGCCGAAGCCGCGGTAGTCGATCACGAGCACCGCGAAGCCGGCCGCGACGAGGGCCTCGTGGTAGCGGACGTAGAGCTTGGCGTCCTTGAGGCCGAGCCAGCCGGGCCCCTGCACGATCGCGCGGTACGGGCCGTCATGGTCGGGGGTCCGCCAGATCGCGGAGATGCGGGAGCCCTCGCTGAAGAACGAGACGGGTGTGGTCTGCATGGATTCCTCTCGGCTGAACGCGGCGTCGCGATCGGGCGATGTGCGCCGCGGCGGTGGGGCTTCTTCATCATGACCCATTTTGGATCCAGAATCCAGTATTGATTGGATCCAAAATCCGAGCTAGCATGACCGCATCGCGCCGACCCGATTGGCCGGCGCCGGTGGTCCCGACCTGGACTGCGACCGCGCACACACCCGCGCCTCCCCGCCCACGTCCTCCGGAGAACCATGACCCCCACCGCCCGCGCGCTCGGCGCCGCCCCCGTCCTCGCCCTCCTCCTCGCCGCGGGCCTCAGCGGCTGCGCGAGCGGCCCCGCCTCCCCCGCAGCCGCCGACGCCGACCGGCCCCGTGCGACCCTCGACAACTGCGGCACCGAGGTGACCCTCGACGGACCGCCGCAGCGCATCCTCACGGTCAAGTCCTCCACCCTCGAACTCGCCCTGGCCCTCGGCGCGGGCGACCGCATCATCGGCTCCGCCTTCACCGACGGCCCGCTCCCCGAGGCGCTCGCGGCGGAGGCCGACGGCATCCCCACCGTGTCGGACAAGGTGCCCTCGAAGGAGGCCGTGCTCGATCTCGAACCCGACCTGGTGTTCGCCGGATGGGAGTCGAACTTCTCGGTCGACGGCGCCGGCGAACGGGACGACCTGCAGCAGCTGGGCATCGCCACCTACGTCGCCCCGGCGGCGTGCAAGGCGCCCGGCTACATGCCCGACCCGCTCACGTTCGACGACGTGTTCGACGGTTTCGCGGAGGCGGGCGAGCTGCTCGGCGAGCAGAAGGCCGCGGCGGCCCTCGTCGCGGAACAGCGGACCGCCCTCGACGCGATCGCCCCCGACGACCGCGGGCTCTCCGCCGTCTGGTACTCGTCGGGCAGCGACCAGCCCTTCGTCGGCGCGGGCATCGGCGCCCCGCAGATGATCATGGCGGCCGCGGGGCTGGAGAACGTGTTCGCCGAGGTGCACGACACCTGGACCTCGACCTCGTGGGAGCTGATCGCGGAGGCCGACCCCGACGTGATCGTGCTGGTGGACGCCGCGTGGAACACCGCCGCGTCGAAGCAGGAGCTGCTGGCGTCGAACCCGGTGACCGCCCAGCTCGACGCCGTGCGGAACGAGCGGTACGTGGTCGTGGACTTCCCGGCGACGGAGGCCGGGATCCGCGACGTCGACGCGGTGGCCGCGATCGTCGCGCGGCTCGGAGAGCTGTGAGCGTCGCGGCGCCGCTGCGCACGGCGGCCCTGGCCGCGGTCGTCCGCCCGGCA
>NZ_SSDM01000321.1:0-200 GCF_004794375.1 Microbacterium sp. K35
GGCAACGCGATCTCCGTGCTCGACGACGCCACCGTCACCGGCGGCACCACCGGCACCGGAACCACCCCGACCGCACCCGCGGCCGGCGGCGGGATCACCACCGGTGAGGACGGCATCCTCGGCGGCACCCAGGTCACCGCGCCCGTCACCGCCCCCATCGGCGTGACGGGCAACGCGATCTCCGTGCTCGACGACGCCAC
>NZ_SSDM01000032.1:0-3444 GCF_004794375.1 Microbacterium sp. K35
ACCGCCGCCACGACCGACCCCGCGGTGCTGCTGCTCGCGCTCGCGGGGTCGGTCGTGGCGGCGGTCGCCATCGGTCCCGCCGACATCACGCCGTCCGAGCTGCTGGCGAGCGCGTGGTCGCACCTGACCGGGGCCGCGAGCGGGCTGAGTCCGATCCGCGACGCGATCGTGTGGGAGGGACGGGTGCCCCGCGTGCTCACGGCCGCGGCGGTCGGTGGCGGCCTCGCGCTGTGCGGCGCGGTCATGCAGGCCCTCACCCGCAACCCCCTCGCCGACCCGTACCTGCTCGGCTTGTCGTCGGGAGCGTCCACGGGCGCCGTGATCGTGATCGTGCTCGGCGCCGCCGTGGCCCTGCCGTTCGCGGCGTTCGCGGGCGCGCTGCTCGCCCTGGCGCTCACACTGGGGCTGGCCAGGGCCGCCGGCGCTTCCTCCGCGACCGCCGTGGTGCTGGCCGGGCTCGCGGTGTCGGCGGTGCTCGGCGCGCTCACCAGCCTCGTGATCTTCTGGAGCGCGACGACCGACAGCTACCGCGAGATCCTCAGCTGGCTGCTCGGCTCCCTCGGCGGCGCCGACTGGTCCTCGGTCGCGCTGGCCGGGACCGCCGCGCTCGTGTGCGCCGTGCCGCTGCTGGCGGCCGCCCGCCCGCTCGACAGCCTGGTGCTCGGCGACACCGCCGCCGAGGCGCTCGGCCTGCCGGTCACCCGGCTGCGCGTGCTGCTGTTCGTCTGCACGGCACTGCTCACCGGGGCCCTGGTCGCCGTGAGCGGATCGATCGGCTTCGTCGGGCTGATCCTGCCCCACGCGGTGCGCGCGGTCGTCGGCTCACGGCACCGGGTGCTGCTGCCGGTGTCGTTCCTGGCGGGGGCCGTGTTCCTCATCTGGGCCGACACGATCGCCCGCACCGTGTTCAATCCGCGCGAACTGCCGGTCGGCATCGTCACGGCGCTGATCGGCGGGCCCGTGTTCGCCGCCCTGATGCTGCGCATGCGGAAGGCCAGGGCATGAGCGGGGCGACTGGTGGGCTGAGCGCGCCGAGCGCCGGACCCGCATCCGCTCCGCGGCGGTGCCCACGGACGGCACGCTCGTGAGCCCGAAGACCGACGGCCTCGACGCGCGGCGGCTCCGGTTCGGCCACGGCGACCGGGCGATCCTCGACGACCTGTCCCTCACGGCGCCCGGCGGTGCGGTCACGGCGCTTCTCGGCCCCAACGGCTCCGGCAAGAGCACGCTGCTGCGCCTGATCGCCGGCACCCTCCGCGGCGAGGTGGAGGCTCTCGCGCTCGACGGGGTGTCGCTGCCCGACCTGCGCCGCCGCGCCCGTGCGCAACGCGTGGCCCTGGTCGAGCAGGAGTGGTCGGCGGCCGAGGGGCTGACCGGACGCGACATCGTGGCGCTCGGGCTGCTGCCCCACCGCGGATGGCTGTCCTTCGACGGCGAGGAGGGCGACGCCGCGGCCGTGCACGACGCCCTCGTCCGCGCGGGGGCCCTCGCCGTCGCCGACCGCGACGCCGCGACGCTCTCCGGCGGCGAGCGCCAGCGCGTGAACCTCGCCAGGGCGCTCGCCCAGCGCCCGTCGCTGCTGCTGTGCGACGAGCCGACCAATCACCTCGACATCCGCGCCCAGCTCGACGCGCTCGCACTGCTCCGTCACCTCGCCGACGACGGCCTGACCGTGCTCGCCGCACTGCACGACCTCAACCACGCCGCCGCCTTCGCCGACCGCATCGTGGTGATCGCGGACGGACGGGTTCAGGCCGCGGGAACCCCGGGCGACGTGCTGACGCGGGAGCTCATCGCCCGCGTCTGGCAGGTCGACGCGCAGGTGCTGTCCCGCGCGGGCAGCGGCCGCCCGCTGATCGTGTTCGACCCCGAGCCCGCCGTGCTGCGGTGACCCCGCGCGTGCGTGTGCTCAGGCGGAGCGCGGGCGGAGGACCGCCAGCGAGCGCAGGGCCCAGCCGAACAGGATCGACAGCACGCCGATGCCCATCGCGAACGCCGCGACGCCGAACGACACCACGGAGGTGAACAGGGACGCCCGCAGGAACGAGGCGTTCATCAGGGTGGCCCGCACCGGGTCGTCCATCGCGAGCTCCGCGTAGGTCTTGCCGTCGGACGCCTCGAGCGCGTGGTGCTGGATGATGTCGGCCTGCACGTAGGCGGTGAGCGGTCCGGCGACCGTCTGCCCCTGGAAGGCCATCGCGTCGTCGGGGATCGTGATGTTCTCCGCCCGCAGCTGCGACGACACCATGATCCAGACGACGATGCCGGCGACGATCAGCACGATGCCGCCGACGATGCCCAGCACGCCGACGACCTTCACGATCCGTCTCCTGCCGTCGTCGGGGTGACGGACTTCGGTGGTCTCGGTCGCTTCGCTCATGGCCGCTCTCCTCGCCTCGGGGACTGCGCCTCCAGGCTAGGGCCGGGGCCGCTGCGCCTCTCGCGGCACGGCCGGAAATAAGCCGGGTGATTCCCCGAGTGCCTCCCCGAGAGCGGCCGCGGCGAGGGCGGCGGCGGTGTCGAGGTCGCGCATCCACAGCGGGTGCACGGGCGCGGGCAGCCCCTGCGCCTCGAGGTCGGGCGCGAGAGGGGCGTCTTCCTCGGCGATCAGCCACGCGTCGAGCAGGCCGCCCGTGGCGCGGGGGCCGTAGTGCCGTCCGACCGCATCGGCCGTGGGGGGAAGGCCGACCGCGGCCAGGCACGCATCGGCCATGCCCCGCACGGGGGATCCCGCGATGATCGGCGACACCCCCACCACCCGACCGGAGGCCGCCCGCACGGCCGCGGCGAGCCCGGGCACGGCCAGGATGGGCCCGAGCGACACCACGGGGTTCGACGGGGCGAAGAGCACGGCGTCGGCCGCGGCGATGGCCTCGACCACGCCCGGCGCCGGGGTCGCGCGCTCGATCCGCGGGTTGTCGAAGCGCTGCGCGGGGACGGTCGCCCGGTGGCGCGTCCACCACTCCTGGAAGTGCATGCGCCCGAGGGTCGTGTCCACGTGCGTGTCGACCTCGGTATCGGTCATCGGCAGCAGCGCGACCCCGAGCGGCCAGCGCGACGCGAGCCGCGCGACGACCTCGGTCACGGTCGCGCCCTCGTGCAGCCACCCGGTGCGGGCGATGTGCGTGCCGAGGTCGAGGTCGCCGAGCGTGAACCACGGCCACCCGGCACCCCAGGCGTGCAGCTCGGCGGCGGTGCGTTCGGATTCGCCCGCCCGGCCCCAGCCCCGCGCGGTGTCGTTGACCCCGGCGAGCGCGTAGACCATCGAGTCGACGTCGGGCTGGAGTCGCAGGCCGCTCAGCCACAGGTCGTCGCCGGTGTTCGCGATCACGGTGATCCGGGCGCGCGTGCCCCCGTCGCCGTCCGGCCAGCATCGCCGTGCGGCCTCGCGCACCCCCACCGTGAACTTCGCGCCGCCGACGCCCCCGGCGGCGCGAAGTTCAC